>NZ_JBEXID010000117.1:0-15193 GCF_040608395.1 Streptomyces sp. NPDC005181 | reverse complement strand
CCAACATCACCGCCGCCTGCAACTACGCCGCCCACCGCTACGGCTCCATCGACAACGTCAACTCGGCCTACTGACACACCCCACCCCACCGGACCGGACTCAGGCATCGCCGTACCCCGGATGAACCGGGAACAGCAGGACCTGCGGCGCCGGTGAAGGCGCCGGGCCGGAACGGCGTAGCCCGGCAGGTGGTTCAGCCCTGGGCCAGTTCTGCCAGGGCGTCGAGACGGGTGGGTGTCCAGCCGAGTTCCCGGCGGGCCCGGGCGCCGGTGAGCTGCTGGTCGAGGGCGAACGCCTCGGCGATCGGGCCCATCCGCTGCACGGCCTCATCCAAGGTCAGCGAGTCGCTCCTGCCCGGACATCCGGCAGCGTGGCTGAGGGCTCGGGTGATGTCCGCCAGCGCAAGGTTCTGTCCGCTGACCCCGGCGTAGACGGAACCGGCCGGGGCATTCAGAGCCAGGACGTACAGCGCGGCAATGTCGTCGACGTGGACAAGTGCCCAATGGTTGGAGCCGTCCCCGATGCAGGGCACGGCACCGGCAGCGCGCCCCGGCTCAACAAAGAACGACTGCACCAGCCCACCGGAGCGGCCGTAGACCAGCCCTGGCATCACCACTACCGGGCGTCCTCCGGTGACGGCCCGGGCGAGCACGCGCTTCTCGTTCTCGATCCGCCAGGCGGTGATGCGCGGTGGGCTCACCGGGGCGTCCTCGTCGACCACACCGTCGGTGTCGCCGTACACCCACACACCGCCGGTGTGCACATAGGGGCAACTTCCCGCGCCGTCCTGCAGTGCCTCTGCTGCTGCGCGGTCGACGTCGGCCGTGCCCTCCCCGTAGTCCACCCCGATATGGATGACCCCGTCGGCCCGGCCGGCCGCCTCGCGAAGGACGTCGGTATCGGTGAGCGCCCCCGCGACAGGAGTAGCGCCCAGGTCCGACACGGTGCGCGCGGAGTGGTCGCTGCGCGTCAGCGCCATCACCTCGATGCCCTGCCGGATCAGCGCCTGGATGGTGGAGCGGCCGATGTAGCCGGAGCCGCCTGTGATGAAGACCTGCATCGCCGTCACTGTCCTTTCGGATGTGGGCGGGAGATCCGCCGCTCCTCCACCCTCGCGCCGCCCCTCGTACGGCGTCCAAGACCTCTTCCGTCAGCAGCGATGTCTCCAGGGCATCACTGCTGGGCGACGGCGATGTCGGCGAATTCCGGCATCAGCGGGGAGTGGCGGTCGGCGCTCCAGGCAACGCACGCCTCATTGGGACCGATGTCGTCGATGGGCACATGGGTGACGGCGGTATGGGAGTAGTAGGCCGCAGTCGACAGCGGCAGGACGAGGACGCCACCGGATGTCGCGACGTGTTCCAGTTTCTCCTCGACCGTACGAAACGCGGGCCGCGGTCCGGCCCCTTTGCCGCTGATCCGCTCGGGGAGGTCGCGCCACTCGGGGACGGCATCGGGGGCCTGCAGCAGGCGCTCGGCCGCAAGATCCACGATACTGATGGACTGCTTGCCCGCCAGCCGATGGCCCCTCGGCAGGGCGGCGACGCGCGGTTCCCGGAAGACCGGGCGTAGCTCCAGGCCGCCACGGTCGACCGGCAGCCGCACGAAGCTCACGTCGAGAAGGCCGTCGTGCACCCCCTGGATCTGGTTGTCCCAGGAGGTTCGCACCACCTGCACGCTCAGTTCGGGATGTCTGGCGGAGAAGGTTCGCACGGCGCCGCTCACGGTGATCCCGGGCATGAAGCCGACCGTGAACGTCGACGCCCCGTGCGCGGCCTGCTGGACGCGGCGGCACAGCGCCTGCGCGCTGGCCAGCAGAGGCGGGGCATCCTCCAGCAACTGGCGGCCGGCGGCCGTCAGCTCGGTGGACCGCTTGTTCCTGGAGAACAGCTGTGCGCGCAATTCCCGCTCCAGGGCACGGATCTGCCGGGAGAGCACCGGTTGCGTGATGTGCAACTGCTCGGCGGCCCTGCCGAAGTGCAACTCCTCGGCCACGGCCACGAAGTAGCGCAGTTTGCGCAGGTCGACATCCACGGCATCTCCTCCGATACGGTCGCCCTGCCCTCAGGCTAGTGTCTCCGGGCCGTGTAGCCGGGGCGAGAGATCACCGAAGAGGGCCTGGCCGATCCCTGAGCTCCACGTAGCGAAATTCGCGGCGCCTGGCTACCGACGGCCGGTACGGGCGGGACTCCCGGCCTTCACCGGCGACCGACACCGCTCCCCGCCGGCGGCCTGCGAGCAGCGTACGCTCCCGCGCCTGCCGCCAGCAGCATCACGCAGCCCGTGAAGATCAGCCCGGCTGGGCGCAGTCCGAGCCATGTGGCCATGGCACCGACCCCGACCACCGGCACCGAGATCCCGGCATAGGCAACGACGAAGAACGCTGAAATGGTGCCCCCACGATGCTGTGCCGGGGCCGCATTGCTGACCAGGGTGAGTGCCGCGCGAAAGGCCAGTCCCTGGCCGGTGCCGCCGCACAGGGCGCCCAGGACGAGCAGGAGCATGGATTCGACGATCAATGATGACGCCACCAGGAGCAGGCCCGCGATGAGGATGCCGCAGCCCACGGGGAGCGCGAGGCGGGCGCCGATCCGTTGAGTCACGGACTGCCCAACGGTCGAAGCGAGAAACACGGAGAACACCACAGCGCCGGAGACAGCCAGGTTGTGCACACCCAGCGTCTGCGCGGCAAAGCTCGGGGCGACCGCCGTGAACAGCCCGAGAAGCGCGAAGCCGGCGAAGGCCGCCAGCGAGGCGGGCGTGAACACACCCTTCACCTCGGGAGGCACCGTGACTCCCTGCGGCGTCAGGGGAGGCCATCGCTTCGGCTCCGCCACCGTCTCCGGCAGGTACCAGGTGATCCCCGCGGCCACCGTGACCAGCCCCAGGTGGACCCAGAACGGCAGCATCAGCGGCCAGGGCGTGTACTGCGCGAGGAAGCCGGAGAGCAGTGGTCCGCAGCCAAGACCACCCATATTCGCCGCAGTGGCGGCGAAACCGGCACGCGCCTTCTGTCCGGGCCCCGCCAGCTCGATGACGGCCGCTGTTGCCGCGCCGCTCAGCAAGCCCGCTGCGCAGCCGGACAGCAGTCGCCCCGTGAAGAGCAGAGGCAGACCGCTCTGCAGGAGGAAGCATCCCGCGCTCGCGGCCGACAGAGCCATGGCGCACAGGAGCACAGGTCTGCGGCCGAACTCGTCGGAGTAGTCTCCCGCCACCAGAAGCACGGTGATGACTGCGACGGCGTACACGGCGAAGATCACGGTCACCAACAGTTCGGAGAACCCGATCTGTTCTTGATAGAGCCCGTACAGCGGTGTGGGCAGAGTGGTCCCGGCCATCCCGATGGCGAATACCACTGCCGCAGCCTGATAGCCCGGTCGCCGACCACCCCCTGCATTCACTGGACGCTCGCGAACGATCACGCACGTCACCCTACGAGCGGCTCCGCACTGAAGCGGCACACGGCACGAGGTGGCTCGCTGCTTCGCAGAAACGTGAGCACGGGGCTCTCACGTCGACTCCCCCGTAGGCGGAGTGATCTGCCGTGACGGGTGGCGCGACAGCGTCCCAAGGCCTTCGAAGGCCACGTCGACAAGGCTCACTGTCGATGCGTCGGATTCCGACGTGGGACGTGAAGGGCGTGCCATCGGGAACCTCGGCCACCACTCGGCAGCTACGCCCTGCGTGTCACCTTCCGCAGCAACCGGGCAAGAACGGAGGATCTGCCGCTGGGCTTGGCCTCGTTCAGCGCCTTCTCCAGCTGGGCGAAGTGGTCCTTGCGCGTCCGGCTCAGGTATTCGTTCGAGGTCAGCGGCTTTGCTATCTTCCAGGCGCGGCAGTGGTCACCCTCGTAGTGGGCGACATAGGCCTTGGCGAGTTCGATCACGTCCTTGAACGGGATCCCGTCGGTGTAGTCCCGGTCGACGACATCCTGGACGGCCGACATCAGCTTCAGCTTCTCGTCGGTGTCGAAGGCGTCCTCGGCGATGGCCTGCAGCACGTCCTGCGGGATCGGCTTGACCACCTCGAAGGCCAGTGTGGAGCGGATAGGCGGCCCCGCGATCTCGATGTACGGCAGCAGCAGACCGGTGCTGTAGTGCAGCCACGGCAGCCGGGGGCTGGCGAAGTCCTGGTGCAGCAGCACCGAGCCGGGCTCCAGACGGGGCAGGAAGCGCTCGGCCACACAGCGGAAGACCCGCGCTGTCTTGGCGATGTCGACGTGCAGGAACTCGATTGGGCTGTGGTCGTCGGGGTCGGAGGTCTGCCAGATGTCGCCGGGGTACAGCTCGATGAAGTCGGTGAACGGCTTCAGCTTGTCCTTGAAGTCGTCGAGGAAAGAGTTGGTGTCCTCCGGAGCGACCCCGGCCGAGAAGAATTTCTCGGAGGCGAAGGTGCCCTTCCCGACCCGGAAGAAGTCGTACGCGTGCAGCTTGTTGGTCGTCTTGTCGAAGTCCGGGTTCTCCCTCAGACCGAGTGCGAGCGCGTACGTCGATCCGCCGCCGCCCGACCCGAGCTCGATCACCTTGCCCTCTCCAGTCAGCCGATGGCGTCCCAACAGGTAGAGAAAGCGCAATTCCCATGCGCTCACCTGGGAGTAAGGGATCGCGTCCGGAAGTTCGACGTCGTCGAGCTGGAGGTAGAGCTTGCTGAGGGGCGCCACGGGTTCCTCGCGGTCTCAGTCGGATGGACGGGTCGCGATATTAACGTCCTCCGCCGGAGATCCGTCAGCGTAAACCGGCGATGGATTCGAGGATTTCCCCGGCCGTCACACGCCGGATGAACGGCGTTGGGCCGACGTTCCCCTTCTGGTCCGAGCGCGGATGGTGCCGGCTTCGAGTGAACGCGCGGCGAACGCCTTGCTCGACCCATCGGATGGTGTACGCGAACACCAAAACCTTCACGCTCCGGAATACGCACGACATCGACGACGTGAAGGCACGCTACGACCAGGTTATTTCACAACTGGTCGCGTCGACTGCTCCATCCTGACGTGCCCGGCCTTGCGTCCCACAGCCGGGCACTGCCACACGGAAGGATGACACCCATGGTGCACCGACTCTCGATCCCTCCCGAATCTGCCATGACCCTCGTGACAGGAGCCGCAGGCGGCGTAGGCCGAATGGTGGTGGAACGCCTACGCGCCGACGCTCTGCCGGTTCGCGCCTTCGTACACCGGGATGACGAGCGTGCCGCCGAGCTCCGCGACCTGGGGGCGGACGTCGCCGTGGGCGATCTGACACGCGCGGCCGACGTTGTCCGGGCGCTCGACGGCTGTCGCCGGGTGTATTTCGGGCTGGGCGTCTCCTCGTACTATCTGGAGGCGACTGTGACTGCGGCAGCGGCCGCCCTGGACCACGGGTCTCTCGAGCTCTTCGTCAACATGTCCCAGCTGACGGTCTCCCAGATGACGCTGGCCGGCACCAGCGAGTCCAGGCAACAGCGTCAGCACTGGCTCGCCGAGCAGACCCTCAACTGGTCCGGCCTCCCGGTGACCCACATCAGGCCCACGGTGTTCATGGAGAACCCGATTTTCCAGATGATCATGGCCACCGACGTCGCACAGGACAACACCATCCGGCTTCCCTTCGGATCAGGCCGCACCTCCCCCGTCGCCACCCAGGACGTGGCCGAGGTGGCCGCCACCGTCCTTGCCGCGCCGGACACGCACGTGGGGCGCACCTACGCCCTCACCGGAGAGCGCTCCCGCGACATGACAGCCATCGCGGAAGAACTCACCGACGCACTGGGCAGGAACATCACCTACGTCGATGTCCCCCACGACGAGTGGGTGCGCACCAGGATCACCCCGCTGGGCCTGTCGGAGCACCTTGGAGAGCACCTCTCCACGATGGCGCGCCTCCACGCCGAGAACAGGTACGACCGGGCCACCGACGACGTGGAGCTGCTCACCGGACACTCCCCGCTGAGCCTCCGCGACTTCGTACGGAGCCATTCCGCGGCCTTCACCGGCGATACACACGCACACTGACCGGCTGCGGCCCGCACCGCGGGGGCCCGATCTGTGCGCAGAACTGATGGGGCATTACCTCTGGCCTGGACCGAGGCGTTGTTCGGTCCAGATGGTTTTGCCGGTGGGGGTGTAGCGGACCCCCCACCGGGTGACGAGCTTCGCGGCGATGAAGAGCCCGCGGCCGCCTTCGTCGGTGTCCCGGGCGCGTTTGAGGTGGGGGGCGGTGCTGGAGGGGTCGGAGACCTCGCAGATCAGCTTGTCGCTGTACAGGATCAGCCGCAGGGTGGCGTCGCCTCCGCCGTACCGGATGGCGTTGGTGACAAGTTCGCTGACGACGAGTTCGGTGGTGAAGGTGAGTTCGTCGAGACCCCATGCACCGACTTGATTGACGGCCTTCTCACGGTTGCCTGCTACGGCTGCGGGGTCGGCGGGGAATTCCCAGGATGTTGTGCGGTCGTCGGGAACTCCGTGTACTCGCGCGAGGAGGAGAGTGATGTCGTCTCGCGAGGATTTCGTGTCGATTCCGCTGACCAGGCGGGACGCGGCGGCGTGGAGATCGCCGCTGGCGGGGTTCACTGCGGCCAGTCGTTCGCACAGGACCGCCATACCGTGGCCCAGGTCGTGCTCGATCAGGCCGTCGGTGTAGAGCGCGAGCACGTCACCGTCTCGAAGGTCGACCTCTGCGACCTCGAATGCCAGGCCGCCCACGCCCAGCGGAGGGCCGGGGGCCACGTCGATGAAGTGCGCCGTGCCGTCGGGCCGGACGAGGGCCGGGGGCGGATGTCCGGCGCTGGCCACGGTGCAGCGTCGGGTGATCGGGTCGACGACGGCGTAGAGGCAGGTACTGCCTGAGGCGTCCTCGTGGCCGGGTTCTTGGCCGTCGGAGAGTTGGATGACGAGATCGTCGAGGTGGGTGAGTAGTTCGTCGGGCGCGAGGTCGAGATCGGCAAGCGTGCGGACGGCGGTACACACCCTGCCCATGGTGGCGGCGGCGGGTACACCGTGGCCGACGACGTCTCCGACGACGAGCGCCACGCGCGCGGAGGACAGAGGGATGACATCGAACCAGTCTCCGCCGAGGCCTCGGCTCGTCCCCGCCGGCTGATAGATTCCGGCGGTTTCGGCTGCCGCTGTGGCGACGCGGGTTCGCGGCAGCAGGCTTCTCTGGAGCGTGAGGGCCATGCGGTGTTCGCGGGTGTAGCAGCGGGCGTTGTCGATGCTCACTGAGGCGTAGGTCGCAAGCCATTGCAACAGGCGCATGTCAGCTTCGGTAAAGGGCTTCCTCCGCCAGACTTCGATGCATCCGAGGATCAGCCCGGGATGTCCGGGAGCATCTGGCCTTCTTTCCGTGACCAGCGGGGTACACGCCACGCACAGCTCTTCCTCGTCACCGCTGACCGGTATGAGGGCCCTGTCCATGGCGGGATTGTGGTCATGGACGGCGGTGATGTGAGAGCGGCCAGAAATGGAAAATCCTTCCCCGTCCTGGAATTTCCTGATCACTGCCTGGTTGGGGAGCGGGGGAAGATCTTCGCCGGCCATGATGTACCCGTCCGGCCACTCCCAGTCTGCGGGTGCGAGGGCCGCGTGGCGCAGCACTACGTCACCGCCTCCGGTCCTTTGCGGTGGCTCGTCCCCCTCGCCGATCTCCTTGGCCAGGCTCACGATCGCCACATCGCCCAGTCCCGGGACCGCAAGGTCGGCCAGCCGCCCGGCCGTCGTGTCCACATCCAGGGATGCGCCGACCGAGGCCGCATTCCACAGCAGCCCCAGATCCCTGAGCGCCAGTTCCAGGGTGTCATCCGACGAACGGCCGCCGCCTATGTGCACGGGATCAGGAATCGTCTCCCTCATACGTCAATTTTAGGCGGTTCGCCGGATCCAAGTGCTTTGCGAGCATGTCGGCCGCACCGTTGTCCGAACGGATGCCGTCGACGGCGACCGAGGCGTCCATGAGTGTGGCGCAAGGGCGCACCTCAAAAGCTCACAGTCCGCTCACGTCTCGTGACTTTGTGTTCCAGTCCCTCGGTTCCCCGCCGCACGGCGGGGAACCGAGACATGCCACAGGAGAGAGCGGTCTACGCCGAAGTAATGGCGCGGCACGGACGGCTCGACGCGGTCGCTAAAGGCGGGAGACCTGGTAGTGACTGATGTACCAGCCGTCCTCCAAGCGCTTTACCAGTACGCCGAGATGGACGCCCACGGTGGGCCGGTCGGTGAACGAGAAGTCGACGCTCAGGTAACCGAGCACGAGACCGTCGGCGAGCTGCCTGGTTTCGAGAATCCGGTACGCGGCCGTCATCCCGAGGGGTTGGGAATCGTAGTAGTCGGCGACGCCCTGCCGTCCGACGCTGTAGGGGCGCAGGCCCTGGAAGATCGCGTCCTCGGTGAAGTGGGAGGCGACCCGCTGCGGTTCGTGCCCGTCGACGGCTGCTTTCCATTGGTCGAGGACACCGCGCAGGATCGCTTCGCTGTCTGTCGTGCTGTTCATCAGGGTTCTCCTGTCGGGTGGGATCCGGGACCGTGGGCTTGCCGGTAGGGCGTATCGATTCGGCGAGGAACACATCACCTCGACCGCGAACTCGTGCAGGTGCGCGTGCGGTGGCCAACAGACCGTCACCGCACCTTCCGCATCCGCGCCGGAGCCAGCTGCCGACCGGTCGCCGATCCAGTAATAGACGACCGGTCGAGAACGAGTCAATGGATATCAGGCCGATTCCAGGACCGGCTCCCTCCTTGCTGATAGGCGCAGCCTCACAGGCCCAGGTGGACAGGACCGCCGGCCCGGGTCCCCGGTCACGGTTCGGCGGAGAAGCGGGGCGACCTACTGCCTGGGTGGGGCGCCGTCGGGCCGCCAGGCGCCCGGGGCATGGATTCCCAGGTCGCCGACGCCGTCGCCGTCGCAGAGGGCGTCGACGACGGCACGTACCGCGGCGCGGTCCTCGCTGCCGCGCCAGACCAGGAACCAGGGCCAGTACACCTCCGGCGCGACGACCGGGCGTTGGACCAGATCGGGCGGCAGCGGGGTGGTCTGGCCCTTGGGCGAGTTGATGACCGGACGGCCACTGCGGCGGACGTGGTCGAAGAAAGCGGGGCCGGTGATGCCGCCGTCGGTGATGCGTACGGAGCGGGCCCCTGTGTCGTCGGCCAATTGTTCGGCGTAGTCGTTCCAGGACGACCAGGAGGTGGTGTCGTCGTCGAGCAGGACGACAGTGTCCTGGGCGAGTACGTCACCGGTGTCATCACCCGTGGTGACGGCGTAGAGCCGGTCGGCGCCGATGAGCCGCGCTTGGAGGCCGCGCTGCTCCAGTTCGTCGGTCCGCACCCAGCACACCGCGAGGTCCAGGCTGCCGTCGGCGACCCGGGCGGCCTGTGTGTGGGAGGGCGCGATCCACGCGTCGATGTGGAGTTGGGCCACTGCGGAGGTGCGGGCGACCAGATCTGCCGGAAGCCAGTTGACGTAACCGAGCCGGACCGACTCCGATCCGGACAGCCGACCGGCTCGGCGCTGGAGATCGTCAGCCCGTTCCAGCAGGGCGCGGGTGTGCGGGAGCAGGGCCGCGCCGGCCGGGGTGAGGGACACCGAGCGGCGGTCACGGTCGAACAGGCGCACACCGAGGTCGCGTTCGAGTGCTTTGATCTGCTGGGACAGGGAAGGCCCGGCGATCAGGAGCCGCTCGGCGGCCCGGCCGAAGTTCAGTTCCTCGGCGACCGCGACGAAGTACCTCAGTTGGCGCAACTCCACGCCCGCCATGCTACGTCCGGTGGGAGGCTGTGCCTACCAGCATGGAGGTTGCCGGTCGTGGCGTCGGCCCTGGTGGCAGGCCCAGCATGGGGACATGGAAACCCTCGTCACCGCAGCGGCTCTCTCCCGCGCCCGCCAGGCGGTCAGGGTGCGGCCGGTCGCCGAACGCTTCGCCCCCAGCGACCCGGCGGTGCCGTTCGCCGGCCACAGTCCGGCAGACCGGCCGGACCTGCCGCCGCCCGGCGAGTACGCCGCACTCTGACGCGGCGGCCTCACCGTCCGAAAACACCATTGCCCCCAGCCTTGGCGTGCCGGCCCGAGCCGGGCGTCCGACCGAACGGAGCAGGACCATGCGTGAGTTCCTGGTCGAGATCACCACCACCATTCCCGAGGGCACCAGCCAGGACGAGGTCGACCGGCGTCGCGCCGCCGAAGCCGTCCGAGCCGGGGAACTGGCCGCCACCGGCCACCTGGCCCGGCTGTGGCGCCCGGTCGGCGAGCTGCGCAGCATCGGCATATGGCGTGCCGCCGACGAGGACGAGCTCCACGAGAAGGTGCTCGGCACGCTGCCCCTGCGCTCGTGGATGTCGCTCAACGTGACCGCGCTCGAGTCCCACCCCAACGACCCGGGCCGGACCGACTTCACGCCGTGACCGGCAGACCTCCTTCCCACGCGCACCGCCGCCGTCACGCGGCACCAGCGGTGAGCCGCGCCCCGCCCCGCATACGCGCACCGCCCCACGAGGACTTCGTCATGAGCGTACGAACCCCGCGCCGCTTCGCCGCCCGATCCAGCGGCCCGTTCCTCTCGCCCTGGACCCACGTCGTGCAAGCCGCCGCGGCGCTCGCCGCGGGCATGGGAGTCGGCCGCTTCGTCTACACCCCGATCCTTCCTCTGATGCACGCCCAGGCAGGACTGTCCTCCGCTGCAGGCGCGAACCTGGCGACCGCCAACTACATCGGCTACCTCGCCGGTGCGCTCCTGGGCATCATGCTTCCCGCACTGGTCCGCTCACCCGCCGTCCTGCGCGGTTCCCTGATCGTGCTGGCCGGCACCCTCGCCTCGATGCCCGCCACACACAGCACCACCGTGTGGATCGTGCTGCGACTGCTGGCCGGCCTGGCCAGCGCCTTGATCTTCGTCGTCGCCGTCAGCTCACTCCTCAGCCACCTGCGCGAACACCCCGCTCACCTGCCCGGCTGGGCATTCGGTGGAGTCGGCGCCGGCATTGCGCTGTCCGGCCTGCTCGTTCTCGTCCTGCGCTCCGCCGCCGACTGGCGGGCTGCCTGGTGGGCCTCAGCCGGACTCGCCGCCGTCTTCGCCGCTGTTTCGTGGAATCTGCGTCCCGAGGTCGCGCCCGCATCCACTGTCGGCTCCACGACAGGGACCGCCCGCCGAGCCGGTCCGCGCACGCACCGCTGGTTCACCGCTCTGTTCGCCTGCTACACCCTGGAGGGCATCGGCTACATCGTCGCCGGCACGTTCCTGGTCGCCGCGATCGAGCAGAGCTCCCCGGGCTGGGCGGGCAGCGGCGCCTGGGTGCTGGTCGGTCTGGCGGCCGTACCGTCCTCGGCGCTGTGGGCCTGGCTGGGCCGGCGCTGGTCCCGCCCCGACCTGCTGTGCACCGCGCTCGTCATCCAGGCAGTAGGCATCGCGCTGCCCGCGCTGATCGGCGGCGTCACAGCCGCCCTGATCTCCGCGCTCCTGTTCGGCGCGACCTTCCTCGGCGTCAGCACCATCGCCCTCGCCGCCGGCGCCTACCTGCAACTCCCCCGCTCAGTCGCCCTGCTGACCGCCGGATACTCCGTCGGCCAGATCCTCGGCCCGCTGGTCGTCACGCCACTGCTCCACCACGGATACCACCATGCCCTGATCCTGGCCGCCCTCGTGGTCCTCGCCGCCGCCGTTGCCGCCGCCGTCCTGCGGATCGGCTTCCCGCACCACATGGCCGTCGTGCGGAGCACGGTCCCCGGACGGCAGTCCGCACCAGCAGAAACCACCGCGGTTCGAACCGATCTCCCCTGACCGTCGCTGGGCGACGACAGACCGTGCGGCTTCCCGGGGTGCCGGTCACACCGACCTCTTTGCGTTCAAGAGCCTCGTCGGGGCACGTCGCCCTTTCAGGCGAGCACCTGCCCGGTCCCGGCCGGGAGGCATACCGGGCCGGGAAGGTGTGTGTGTCCGGCCGGCCGGTCGTGGGTCAGGAGCCGTCGGGATGCAGAACGACCTTGGTCCATCCGTCGTCGCGGGCGTCGAAGTGCTCGTAGCCCTCAGGGGCCCGGTCGAGCGGCAGTTCGTGCGAGACGATCCAGGACGGCTTGGCCCTTCCCTGTTCGATCAGGTTGCACAGCTGCCGGTTGTACGCCTTGACGTTGGCCTGCCCATTGCCCACGGACTGGCCCTTGAACCAGAACAGCCCGTAGTCGAAGGCGATTTCACCTTCCTTGTACAGCTTGTCGGGACTTCCCGGGTCGTGGGGCACGAAGACACCGACGACGCCGATGGTGCCGGTGAACTTCACCGAGTGGACCAGGTTGTTCAGCGTGAGGTTGGGGTGCTCGTTTCCTTGCGGGTCGTGCGCCTGGTAGCCCACGCACTCGCAGCCTCGGTCCGCCCCGAGGCCGTTGGTGAGTTCGTTGACCTGGTCGATGGGCGAGGCCTTGGAGTCGTCGATCGGGATCGCCCCGATCTCCTCGGCCAGGCGCAGCCGGTCGGGGTGGCGGTCCACGACCATCACCTTGGCTGCGCTCTTGAGGTTCGCCGACAAGGCGGCCATGAGGCCGACCGGCCCGGCACCGTAGATCACCACGTTGTCACCGGGCTGTACCTTCGCCAGTTCGGTGCAGTGCCAGCCGGTGGGGAAGATGTCGGAGAGCATCACGTAGTCGGTCTGCTTCTCCCGCGCCTCCTCGGGCAGGACCAGGCAGTTCACGTCGCCGTAGGGCACGCGCAGGAATTCCGCCTGCCCGCCGTTGTACGGGCCCATTCCCGCGAACCCGTATGCGGCGCCGGCCATGGTCGGGTCGACCGGTGTGGTCAGACAGAACGCGGTGAGGCCCCGCTCGCAGTTGCGGCAGAAACCGCAGTTGATGTTGAACGGCAGACAGACCAGGTCACCGACTCGCACCCGGTCCACACCGTCACCGATCTCGACGACCTCGCCCATGTTCTCGTGACCCAGGACGCGCCCGGTCTCCATGTCGGTGCGGCCTTCGTACATGTGCAGATCCGAACCACAGATGTTCGTACTCGTGATCTTCACCAGGACGTCCGTCGGTCGCTCGATCTTCGCGTCCGGCACATCCTTCACCGTCACCGAACGCGGTCCTTCGTACACCAGTGCCTTCATGACAGGTCCCTTCGCTGTCAGCGCGCTGCGTGCGCGCTTCCGCCCTGCGCCAGATGGTGGGGGCAGGTCGCGGGCGCAGCCGACAACCGGAACTTCTCGCACCCCGCAGCAAGGCCGCCCCGAGGACCATGCAGGGGGCGCCGTCTCACTGCCGATCCGGCCGCGGTGGGGTGGGCGCATCCCGTCCGACGGGGCGATACGCCTCCTTAGGTCCACCCTCCCACCAGGAATCCGCCTGTCAAAGCGATCATGGAACGCCTTCCCCCACGCCGAAGACGCCGCATTTCAGGTCCTCTACCGGGAGTAACGATGCAGCCACTCAATGAAGTGGTTCGGTCCTGGTCGCCTTGGCCGGCCGATGGGTTGGCCGGGCGTAGTTCTGTTCCGGACCGGCAGGTACTGCGCAGGAACGGGCCCTTCCTGCCTGTTTCCCGGCGGCCGGCCGGTCGCCCGATCAGTGCCTGGGCCATGGGTGAACGGCTCCGCAAGCTCGGTATCCGGCTCGCCGAGTCCCGATCATCCGCGCTGCCTGCCGGCGTGATCGCGGCCCTTTGCCGATCTCAATCACCTTTCGCGTCAGGCTGCCGAGGGCTACTGTTCGGGCAGCGAGCGACCCACGAGGAGCCGAGACATGCCCGGTCGTCCGAGCGCGCGTTGACGTTGTAGGCCGTGAGCGGCCTGTCATCGCGTGCTGCCCTTGATACGCGGCACAGCGAGCCTTCCCCCGCCTGAACCGTCGGTGCACCTGTCGTGCGCCGGGTGGCGGGCCTCGTCCTCGGCTGTCCAAGGGGTCCCTGTGCCGTCCGCCTCCTCCGCTGATTCCGAATCCGCCGGACCTGTTCCGCCAAGCCTGTGGCGGGACGTCGACTTTCGCAGGCTCTGGGTGGGCCAGGCGGCCTCCCAACTCGCCGAACACGCGAGTCTGGTGGTCCTGCCGCTGATTGCCGTTCTTACGCTCCACGCCGACGCCGGCCAACTGGGAGTCCTCCGCGCGGTGGGGCAGGCGCCGATCCTGTTGTTCTCGCTCTTCGTCGGCGCTTGGGTGGACAGATGGCGTGCCCGCACGGTGATGGTGCTGACGGACGTCGGCCGGGCCCTGGCGCTGGGTGGTGCCGCAGTGGCCGGCCTCCTCGGCGGGCTCGGCCTGCCGACGCTGCTCGTGGTCGCCTTCGCTGTCGGAACCCTGTCCGTGTTCTTCGACGTGGCTTACCAGGCGTCTCTCGTACGACTGGTGAAACGTGATCAGCTGGTGCGGGGCAACAGCGCGCTCGAAGGCAGCCGGTCCGCGGCCCAGATCGGCGGCCCCGCCCTCGGCGGCGCGTTGGTGTCACTGCTGTCGGCGCCGGTGGGCGCCGCATTCAGCGCGGTATTCTTCGCGCTGTCGTTCCTGTCGATCCGGCGGATCCGCCGCCGCGAGTCGATCCCGGACCGTTCGGAACGTCCGCCCCGGGTCTGGCGGCGGATCCATGAGGGCCTCCGCCTTGTCGTCAGCGATACCTCACTGCGGACTGTGGGCCTCGCCTCGGCCGCATTCCAGTTCTCCTTCGCGGCCATGATGACCGTCTATCTGCTCTTCCTGCCGCGGGAACTGCACTTGTCGGGCACTGCCGTGGGGTTGGCGCTCGCGGCGACGGGGCCGGGCGCGCTGCTGGGCTCTCTGCTGGCCTCCCGTCTCCCGAGCCGGTTCGGTTACGGCGCGGTGCTCGTGACCGCGGCGGCGTTCGGCGACGGCGCAATGCTGTGTCTGCCCGTGCTGCACGGCCCCTCTGCGGTGACGATGCCCGCGCTCCTGGCAGTCAACTTCGTGTTCGGGGCCTTCGGTCAGCTGGTGAACGTCACTGCCATGGCTGTACGGCAGGCCGTCACTCCGGAGGGGATGCAAGGCCGCGTGGCCGCGACGATCACATGTGTCGGCATGGGGCTGACCCCGCTCGGCTCTCTGCTCGGTGGCTGTCTCGCGCAGGAATGGGGGCTGCGAACCAGCCTCCTGGTGACAGCCGCCGGCATGATGTTGTCCCCTGCGCTGATGGCCCAGGGCCTCGGCGTGAAAACGGAATGAGCGGATTCGCCCCAACTGCCGTTGCTGGTGGGGTGGGTGACGACATGCGGCAGGCACGGTTGCCAGCG
>NZ_JBEXID010000116.1:0-15426 GCF_040608395.1 Streptomyces sp. NPDC005181 | reverse complement strand
CGGGGCCCTGCCGGGGCGGGTCCACGATCTGACTGCGGCCCGCACGCATCACATCGTGACCACCTGCGTCCGTCTCGGCATGCCCGCCCTGGCTGGCCTGGCCTACATCGGCGCCGGCGGCACCTGCGTCGTGCCGATCAGGCGACCGCCTGGCAAGGAGCTCACCATCGGGCAGAGGTCGCTGAACCGGGCGCACGCCCGGCTCAGGTACCCCGTCGAACGCGGTATGGCCACCCTCAAGCGCTGGCGCATCTTCCGCCATGCCCGCTGCAGCCCCAACCGCCTCACGTCAGTGGCCAAAGCCGTCCTCACCCTGGAGAGGCAACGCTGAAAAAGCTCAATGGCCGGCGACCTGGCCGTCACCAGCGGCAGCGAGTCGGCTCTCCAGACCCGTGATGATCGTGTCCAGCGCCAGGCGGAAGATGCGGTTCTCGTCATGGTCTGGGGGGGTGAGCCCGTCGTCGCCGACAATGGGGGGTTTGAGGTTCGACCACTGGTGGAGCGCGCCGTTGAGCTCGGCGGTGAGGACACCGGTGATGACGGCGCATACGAGAGCGGCGATCTGCGGGAGCTCGGAGTGCGGCACCCCAGCGGCGTCCAGGATCGCGGCGAGCGAAACCCAGAACGGGTCTTCGGGCTGGATGAAGTCCGCCTGGTGGCTGAACGAGTAGGCCATGAGCTTCGGGTGGCGGTGCGCCAGCGTCCGGAAATCCGTGGCGAGTAGGCGGATGCGCTCCTGCCAGGGAGCGTCCTCCAGTGTCACGGTGCGGAACTGGGTGCCGACCATTCTCGCCACGCCGCGCAGTACGGCGTCCTTGTTCGGCACGTGGTGGTACAGCGACATCGGGTTCGCATCAAGCGCGGTCGCGAGTTTGCGCATGGTGAGCGCATCGACCCCGTCCGCGTCGATGAGCCGCACGGCGGCGGCATAGATCCCGGCCTCGGTCAGAGGCACCTCTCTCTTCCTGGTTCCCCGCGGGGGATGCCTCGCCTTTTCCATACCCCGTACGGTACCAGTTTCGTACAGCGTATGTGTACACGCGGCGGCATGGTGGTCGCCCTCACGGGGCTGGCTGCAGTCGACTTTCCATACGTTGTATGGTACTACTTCCATACGGCGTATGTTTCTGTGATGCACCGCGGCATCGACCGGCGCCCTTGCCCATCCCTCCCTGCCTTAAGGAGCAAGCCATGACCACACAGTCCAAGAACGACCTGCGACCCATCCGGTCTCCGCGCGGGGTCCCCTTCCTCGGCCACACGCCGCAGATCCCCAGCACCAACCCAGTGGAGTACTTCGGCGAGCTGTCCAAGCGGTTCCCCGAGGGCCTCTACGGCATGGAGATCGCCGGCATCGAGCAGGTCTTCGTCTGGGACCCGGACCTGGTGGCCGAGGTCTGCGACGAGACACGGTTCTACAAGCAGATCGAGAAGACGCCGCTGAACCATGTCCGGGACTTCACGGGTGCGGGCCTGTTCACGGCCCATCAGTACGAGGAGGAGTGGGGCATGGCGCACCGGATCCTCCTGCCGGCCTTCAGCCAGCGGGCGATGAAGGGCTACTACGGGCAGATGCTGGAGATCGCGCAGAACCTGGCGGGCAAGTGGGAGCGCAAGGAGGGCCAGCCGGTCAACATCACCGACGACTACACCCGGCTGACCCTGGACACCATCGCTCTGTCGGGGTTCGGTTACCGGTTCGACTCCTTCGCGAAGGAGGATCTGCACCCCTTCCTCAACGCGCTGCTGGAGGCGCTGGTTGAGTCGCTGCGGCGCTCGCAGGAGCTGCCGATGATGACCAAACTCCGCAAGGGCGATGACAAGAAGTACCGCGAGAACATCCAGCAGATGCGGGACCTTGTCGAGAGTGTGATCAAGGAGCGCCGTGAGGGGAAGGTCACGGGTGAGGAGGACCTGCTGGGTCTGATGCTGGAGGCCACCGACCCGGAGACCGGCAAGGGGCTGGACGACGACAACGTCCGTGACCAGGTGGTGACGTTCCTGATCGCCGGTCACGAGACCACCAGTGGTCTGCTGTCGTTCGCCACGTACTCGCTGATGCGCAACCCGCACGTCCTGGCCCAGGCCTACGCCGAGGTGGACCGGCTGCTGCCGGGCGACACGGTCCCGGACTACGACACGATCATGCAGATGGACGTGATCCCGCGGATCCTGGAGGAGACCCTGCGCCTGTGGGCTCCCATCCCGCTGATCGGCAAGTCCCCGCTGGAGGACACCGTCATCGGCGGCTGCTACGAGCTGAAGAAGGGAGCGCGGGTCAACATCCTCGAGGGCCCGCTGCACACCCACCCCAAGGCGTGGGACCGGCCGGAGGAGTTCGACATCGACCGGTGGCTGCCGGAGAACCGGGTCAACCACCACCCGCACGCCTACAAGCCGTTCGGCAACGGCGTGCGTGCCTGCATCGGCCGGCAGTTCGCGCTCACCGAGGCCCGCCTGGCTCTGGCGCTGGTGCTGCAGAAGTTCAAGTTCTCCGACATGGCCGACTACAAGATGGACGTGCGGGAGGCGCTGACGCGCAAGCCCGGCAACTTCGAGCTGGTTGTGCGGTCCCGTCAGGAGCACGAGCGCACCGTCTTCGGCGCCGCGGACCTGCAGACCGACGACACGCAGGCGCAGGCCGCGGTCAGCGGTGTCGGGGTGGACCTGACCGTCGCCTACGGTTCCAGCCTTGGCTCGTGCGAGGACCTGGCGCGCACCATCGCCGACCGCGGCGAGCGCTCCGGATTCGGCACCTCTTTGGTCGGCCTGGACGAGCTGGGCGACAACCTGCCCACCGAGGGCCTGCTCGTCGTCGTGGCCTCCAGCTACAACGGCAAGGCCCCGGACAACGCGCAGCGTTTCGACGAGCTGCTCGCCGCCGGACTCCCGGAGGGCTCGCTGTCCAACGTGCAGTTCGCGCTGCTGGGTGCCGGCAACACCCAGTGGGTGGCCACCTACCAGGGCTTCCCCAAGCGGATCGAGGAAGGCTTGCTGGCCGCCGGCGCCACCCCCATCATCGAGCGCGGCATCGCGGATGCCGCCGGTGACTTCGACGGCATGGCCACACGCTGGATGGACACCCTGTGGACCACCCTGGCCGAGGAGTACGCGGCCGACACCTCCCAGGCCAGCGGCCCGCGCTACCAGGTGCAGCTGCTGACCGAGGCCGACGTGCGCCCCGCGATCGTCTCCGAGCAGGCCTACTCGCTGACCGTCGTCGCCAACGAGGAACTCGTCAGCGACGCGACCGGGCTGTGGGACTTCAGTATCGAGCCGCCGCGCCCGGCCGCGAAGTCCATCACCATCGAACTGCCGGAAGGCGTCACCTACGACACCGGCAACCACCTGGCCGTCTTCGCCAAGAACGAGCAGCAGCTCGTCGACCGCGCGCTCGTCCGCCTGGACGTGGAGCGTGACCAGGTACTGCGCCTGGACATGCCCGCGGGGGGCCGGACCCACCTGCCGGTGGGCACGGCTGTCACCGCAGGCCTGCTGCTCACCGAGTTCGTGGAGCTGCAGGACGTGGCCACCCGTTCCCAGATCCAGACCCTGGCTGAGCACACCCAGTGCCCGTGGACCCGGCCGCAGCTGCAGGCCTACACGGCTGACACCGAGGAGGCCGAGGAGCGGTACCAGCGCGAGATCCTGGGCAAGCGGGTCTCGGTGCTGGGCCTGCTGGAGCGCTTCCCCGCGGTCGAGCTACCGCTGGCGGTCTTCCTGGAGATGATGGGCCCGATCCGTCCCCGCTTCTACTCCATCTCCTCCGCCCCGCTGGCCAACCCGCGCCAAGTGCGGCTGACCGTCGGCCTGCTGGAAGGCCCGGCCCTGTCCGGCGACGGCCAGTACCGCGGCACCTGCTCCTCCTACATCGCAGGCCTCAAGCCCGGAGACGTCTTCTACGGCTACGTGCGCGTGCCCTCCCCGACCTTCGCCCCGCCGGCCGACCCCGCCACGCCGCTGATCCTCATCGGCCCCGGCACCGGCATCGCGCCGCTGCGCGGCTTCCTGGAGGAGCGTGCCCACCAGCACGCGAACGGCACCCAGGTGGGCCTGTCCCAGGTCTTCGTCGGCTGCCGCCACCCGGAGCACGACTACTTCTACCAGCAGGAGATGCAGACCTGGGAGCAGGCCGGGATCGCCCAGGTGCACACCGCCTACTCCGCGGTGACCGGCCACCCGGCCCGGTTCGTGCAGAACGCCATCGCCAACGCCGCCGACACCGTGTGGCAGGCCATCCAGGACGGCGCGTACCTCTACGTCTGCGGTGACGGCCGCCGCATGGCACCCGCGGTGCGCGAGGCGCTCTCCGCGATCTACCGCGAGCGGACCGGCAGCGACGACGAGGCCGCCCAGCAGTGGCTCGCCCAGCTCGAAGCCGACGAGCGCTACCAGCAGGACGTCTTCGCCTGATCCCCCGAACTCCGGGAGGCGTGCGGCGGACCTGTCGCCCCGCGCGCCTCCCGGCCACCACTCACCCCGAGTCACCACACGGCACCCATCGGCCCTACCTGCCAGGATGCCGCTCTCAGAAAGCAGATCCTCATGGACACCATGCTCGCCGGACGCTTCCACCTGGACAGCAAGAAGTTCGCCGTGGAGGAGGTCCCCGTCCCCGTTCCGGGCCCGGGTGAAATCCTGATCGAGGTGAAGGCCGCAGGCGTCTGCCTGTCGGACGTCCACCTGCTCGACGGCTCCCTCGTCCCGCTGTTCGCCACCTCCGACACGGTCACGGTCGGCCACGAGGTCGCCGGTGTGATCCACACCCTCGGCCCCGACCTCAAGCGCGGCCTGACCGTCGGCACCCGCGTCACCCTGGAGGCCGGCAAGACCTGCGGCCAGTGCGCCGGCTGCGTGCGCAGCCGCCCCTGCACCCAGATGCGCACCGCCGGCATCGACTACGACGGCGGCTGGGCCCAGTACACCGTCGCCCGCGAGGACACCCTCATCCCCATCCCCGACAACCTCCCCTTCGACCAGGCCGCGATCATCCCCGACGCGGTCTCCACCCCCTACGCCGCCATCGTCACCACCGCGGGCGTACGCCCCGCCCAGTCCGTCGGCGTCTGGGGCGTGGGCGGAGTTGGCGCGCACAACGTACGCCTCGCCCGCCTGGTCGGCGCCGCGCCGATCATCGCCGTCGACCCGCTGCCCAGCGCCCGCGAACGTGCCCTGGCCTTCGGCGCGGACTTCGCCCTCGACCCGGCCGCCGACGACTTCGCCGACCAGGTCCGCGCGGCCACCGCCGGACGAGGCCTCGACTTCGCCTTCGACTGCGCCGGCGTGCCCGCCGTCCGCGAGCAGGCCGCCGCCGCACTCGGCCTGGGTGGCTCCCTCATCCTGGTTGGCATCAGCCCCAGGCCCCTCACCATCACCGAGGGCCTGACCTTCAACTACCTGGGCAAGCAGGTGCGTGGCCACTACGGCGGCAGCCCCGAGTCCGTCACCGAGCTGGTGAGGCTGGCCGAGGTCGGCCGTCTCGACCTGGCCCCCTCCATCACCGACCACATCCCGCTCGCCGAGGCCGCCGACGCAGTCAACCGGCTGGAGAACAAGATCGGCGACCCGATCCGCCTCATCCTCGTCCCCTGATAACTGAACAGAAAGTTCATCAAGACCACTCGGGCAGGGGTGAGTGGGCGCCGGTGCTTGAGGGGGCACCGGCGCCCACGGCTTCCCGGTATCCGGGTCTGGCGCATACCGACTCCGGGGCAGGTGAAGTCGGGCAACGCGAGCAGCCTCTGGGCGGGCCGCACCGATGTACGGGCTGCCGCGGGAGGAACGGAACGCGAGGTCTCCCGGTGAGCGCCACGCCGAAGTGGAGAATCAGGTGACTCCTTCCGCTGCGGACTGCGGAACCGCTGCTGGCGACTCGTACCTGGGTGCCAGAACCGGCTCCTCTGAAGCAGAACGGGGCACGCGAGTAGGACAAGGTCATGTGGAACGACTAGACCTTCGGGATCCCGATGTGGGCGAGGATCTTCCCTTCATCTCCCCAGTCGACCTGGGCCTGTGACCCGGGGACGACCTCGAACCTGCGGTGCAGGCCAGCCAGTTAACCGGGACTGATGCCCAGTTCCTCAGCGATGGGGGGCCGGGCCTCGTGCGATCAGTGGCGCGACCTCATCCACCAGCCGCCGAGGGCCAGGTCCGCGCGCGGCCCCACGGGCGGGGCGACCGGGGCGGACTGCCCACCGACAACCCTCAGCACATCAAGAACGGGGCACGTTCATCCCTACGTGACTGGGCGCGTTCACGTTACGCGGACAGGTGCTGCATCCTCAGCCAGTCGAAGCCCCCGAGAAGCCTCGCGAACGTCTGGGCGTGCCGGGGGAGATGGTGCTCATACGACCCCAGGAATACCCTCTACGTCCAGTGCTGCCATGTCCGAGAAGAGCTCCGGCGTGCCCGGGGCGCACTCCGCCCAGACCGTCTTGCCGCGGCGGGCATGGCGCGTTCCCCAGTGCTCGGCGAGTTGGGCGACGAGGAACAGACCTCGCCCGCCCTCGTCGAAGACACGGGCCCGGCGCAGGTGCGGAGTCGTGCTCCCGGCATCCGCGACCTCGCACATGAGGGTGCGATCGTGGATGAGACGCAGTTGGATGGGAGGCCGGCTGTAACGGATGGCGTTGGTGACCAGTTCGCTGACGACCAGTTCGGTGGTGAAGTCGAGTTCCTCCAGTCCCCAGGTGGTCAGCTGCTCGGAGACGCTCGCTCTGACCCGGGCGACCTCGGCCGGGTCGGCATCCACGTCCCAGGTGGCGACCTGACTGTCCCCGAGGGTGTGGGTGCGGGCCAGGAGGAGTGCCACGTCGTCGTGCGGTCGGTCTGCGGGCAGCAGCGCTTCGAGGACGGTGTCGCAGGTCGCTTCCAGGGAGGTGGAGGACTGCGCGAGGGCTCGGCGCAGTCGGGTGAGGCCCGCCTCGACGTCGTGGTCGAGGGCCTCGATCAGGCCATCGGTGTACAGGGCGATGAGGCTGCCCTCGGGCAGGTCGATCTCCGCCGACTCGAATGGCAGGCCGCCCAGGCCGAGTGGCGGGCCGGCGGGCAGCTCGAGGATGTCGGCGGTTCCGTCCCGGGGCATCACGGTGGGCAGCACGTGGCCCGCGCGGGCGAGGGTGCAGCAGCCGGCGACGGGGTCATACACGGCGTACAGGCAGGTGGCCCCGATGTCCCCCGCGGATTCGGTGTCCGTTTGGGCAGAGACTTCGGAAGAGACCTCGGCGGACAGGCGGATGACGACGTCGTCCAGGTGGGTGAGGAGTTCGTCGGGCGGCAGGTCGATGTCGGCGAGGGTGCGCACGGCGGTCCGCAGACAGCCCATGGTGGCGGCGGCGTGGATGCCGTGGCCGACCACGTCGCCCACCACGAGTGCGACCCGGGCACCGGACAGCTGGATGACGTCGTACCAGTCGCCGCCCACGCCGAGCACGGCGGCGGCAGGCAGGTAGCGGCAGGCGACCTCCACGGCGGACTGCTCGGGTGTACTGCGCGGGAGCAGACTGCGCTGGAGGGCGAGGGCGGTGGCGCGCGCGTGCGTGTATCGGCGGGCGTTGTCGATGGCCACCGCCGCCCTGGCTGCGATCTCCTGGGCGAGGAGCAGGTCCTCGTCCCCGTACGCGTCGGGCTTGTGGTGACGGAAGAACTGAGCGACACCCAGCGTGGTGCCACGGGCGCACAGTGGTACCAGCAGCATTGATGCGGACGGGCCGAGGTGGTGCCGTGAGGGCTGGCCGGTGACCAGGGCGCGAGCCGGTGGGGATCCGTCCGGATACCTGTGGAGCAGCTGCGGCGGAATCGACGATTCCCCGTAGATCGCTTCCAGGCTGGTCGTCTCGGGGTAACCGTCCATCACCGACCGCTGGGCGACCCGGCGGACCACGAGTGTGCCCTTCGCAGGAGGCTCCTCTCCGGAAGACGTGTCGAGGAGGTCGACGGTGACGGCGTCGGCGAGGTGATCGGTGGCCAGGTCCGCCAACTCCTGGGCGGTGCGGGCGATGTCAAGGGTCGTTCCGACGCGGACGCTCGCCTCGTTCACCACTGACAGTCGCCACTGCACCTGGCGATCCCGCTCTTCCTGGAAGGCCAGGACGCCCGTCTCCGATGTGTGGTCCATGTACTCGGTCGACAGTGCGATCAGCTTGCGTGTCGCCGCGTTGATCGGCTCTGCATCGCTGGTGAGCCGGGGCAGCTCTTCGAGCAGCCGGTCGAGGAAATGGCCCTGCGCGAGCCGGAAGGCGCGCAGCATCGCTGTGACCGGCTTCCCGCGCTGAGCCAGCCTACGCGCGCGCTCTGCGTCGGCGGCCGGCGGATCGATGTGCCTTGGCTCGATGTCGTGTTCGATGCCGAAAAGCATGGCGATGACGTGCTCGGCGACGTTCTCCCGCGTCATCTGTGCGATGTCAGGTTCGTCCCACAGCTCGGGGACCTCGCGCCGCAGGCATTGCTCTACGTCGTGGATCACCTCGTCCGCTCGCGGGCTGAGTTCATGCGCGGCACGGGACAGGAGACTGTCCGCGGTGAAGTCCACACTGACGACGTTACGCCGTCCTGGTGGACCGCGAAGCCTCAGCTGGCCGCATCTGGCTGCGCGGTGTCCGGGAGGAGCCCGGTCTCAAGGGCTGGTCGGGGCCGAGGCCGAGGGTCGGCGCGGCCGCCGGCGGACGGGGTGGCGCCCACGGCTTTCCGGCGTCCACGGGGCCCGGCGCAGCCGGTGCTCCGGGTCAACTGAGGTCGGGCAGCGGCCGCCGGGTCACCTGGTGGGCCTCGTCCGGCGGGACGCCGAGCATGCGCAGGACCATCTCGGCCAGGTCCGAGGCGGCCTCGTCGCCGTCGAGGTCGGGGCGGGCCAGCCGCAGCGCCACGAGGGACAGCAGGGTCCCGCCGAGGGCGGACAGGGCGGTGGTCGGGTTGGTGCAGGTGAAGCGGCCCGAGGCGATGCCGGTCTCCAGGTCGCGCAGGGCTCGAGGGGCGAGGCCGCGATCGGTGTGGATCTGGGCCAGACCGCGGTCACGCAGGATCCGCATGAGTTCAGGGTGGGAGTCGGCCATCTGGGCGGTGAGCCGGAAGCCTGCGGCGACGAGCTCGGCCGGGTCGTCGATTCCTTGTACGCGCTCGTCGATGACCTGCCCGAACTCGTCCAGGGCGTCTGTCACCGCGGCGTCGAACAGCTCCGTCTTGGACTCGAAGTGGTTGTAGAAGGAGCCGAAACCGACGTCCGCGCGCTCGGCGATGGCCTGGATGCTGGCGCTGGTGTCCCCGGTCTCCGCGAGGATCTGCCGGGCCGCACGGACGAGCGCCTGACGGGTCTCGGCACGGCGCCGCTCGAAGCGGTTCTTGGGCGGGGCTGACGTCGGCATACGGCGAGTGTAACAACCGTCGCGATGAGTCTGCCATTAGTGATGAGATCATCAATTATTTGGGTCCACCCTATTGACGACGGGTAACGGCAAAGTTGATGATTTCCTCATTACAGCAGTGTTGCTTGGAGGACACCATGTCCCACACCCCCGTTAACAGGGCCGCTCCCCAGACGCCCCACCAAGACCTCCACAGTGAGCAGGGCGCCTTGCGCGGTGAGCATCCGGGACGGTCCCGGAATCCCGTGATCAAGGCGGCCGACCTGGCCTGGCTGGAGTTCGAGAAGCCCGACCTGGACCAGGCCGAGGTCTTCGCCCGTGACTTCGGCTTCGCGATCGCGGCCCGCACCGAGGGCGAGCTGTGGCTGCGCGGCACCTTCGCGGGCTCGCCGTGCATGGTGATCCGCAAGGGGCGTACGTCCCGCTTCATCGGACCGGCGTTCCGCGCGGCCGAGCGGGCCGACCTCGACCGGCTGGCCCGCGCCACCGGCGGTACCGTCCGGGACATCGGCGTACCGGGCGGTGGGCAGTCGGTCGCCCTGCTCGATCCCTCGGGCCTGCCGGTCCGGGTCGTGCACGGCACCGAGCAGCTGTCCGAGCTGCCCGAGCAGGAGCCGCTGATCCTCAACTTCGGTACCGATCACCGTCGCACGAACGCAACCCAGCGTCCGCCCCGTGAGCCGTCCCGTATCCAGCGGCTGGGCCATGTGGTGCTGGAGACAAGAGTGTTCGCCCGCACCCTGGACTGGTACCTGGACACCCTCGGGATGATCGTGTCCGACTTCCTGTTCCTGGACGGGCAGCGCGAGCGCGGGCCGACGATGGCGTTCGTCCGGTGCGACCAGGGGAGCGTGGCCGTCGATCACCACACGCTGGCGCTGCACCTGGGGCCCGGAACCGGCTACGTCCACTCTGCCTACCAGGTCACCGACCTCGACGCGATCGGCGCCGGCGGGGAGTACCTGACCGAGCGCGGTTACCAGCGCAGCTGGGGCATCGGCCGGCACATCCAGGGCAGCCAGCTGTTCGACTACTGGCGCGACCCCGACCACTTCATGCTGGAGCACTTCGCCGACGGCGACCTGTTCTCATGCGACCTGGAGCCCGGCTGGGCCCCGATGTCGGCGAGCGGCCTGGCCCAGTGGGGGCCGCCGGTCACCCGCGACTTCCTGGGCGCCACCCCGTCCCCCGCCAAGCTGCGCAAGGTCATCACGGCCCTGCGTGGCGACAACGAACTCGATCCCGCACGCCTGCTGGGCCTGATGAAAGCGATGAGCTCATGAGCACCAATGTTCTGCGCACCACCGACGGCTGGTGGGTCGTCGGGGACGAGCGCGCCGTCCGCGTCGAGACCAAGGCGGCCACCACCGCCGAGCTGCTCGCCGACCGGGACGCGGTCCGCGAGGCCGCCGCCTCCGCCGAGAGCGGCACGCCCGTCGCCGACCTGGTGGCGCTGCCGCCGGTCACCACCCCCTGCCGGGTGGTCGCCCAGATGGTCAACTACCGCAGCCACGCCAAGGATTCGGGCTTCACCGGTGAGATCCCGCCCACCTTCTTCCGCAAGGCGTCCGGCTCGGTCAGCGGCCCCCATGACACGATCATCCGTCCCGCGCACGTCAAGTTCCTCGACTACGAGGTGGAACTCGGCCTCGTCATGGGCGCGACCCTGCCCGTGGGCACCGTCGTCGAGGAGCAGGACCTGCCGCGCTACGTCGCCGGCCTTGTCCTGACCAACGACGTCAGCGCCCGCGACGTCCAGTTGACCAAGACCCAGTTCTACGAGAGCAAGTCCTATCCGACCTTCACGCCGACGGGGCCGTACCTGGCCCTGCTGGAGCCCGAGGACTTCGCGCATCTGCTGAACCTGCGGCTGCGGCTGTCGGTCAACGGCGTGTCGCGCCAGGACCGCACGCTGGCCGACATGATCGTACGGCCCGCAGTGGCGCTCACCCTGCTCGCCCGCTTCCAGACCCTCGACCCGGGCGACCTGCTGCTGACCGGCACTCCCGGCGGCACGGCCCTGAAGGCCCCGCCCAAGGCGGCCGAGAAGATCGGTGCGCTGCTGCCGCCCGCACTGAAGTGGAAGGCGTTCTTCAAGGGCCAGGCCAAGAACCCCAAGTACCTGCACAGCGGTGACCTCATCACCGCCACGATCGCCACCCCGGACGGGCGGATCGACCTCGGCGAGCAGCGGACCCCCGTTACGGACGCATCATGAAGGCCGCATCCCGGAGACCGGTGGTGATCATCGGTGCGGGACCCGTGGGGGTCATGGCCGGCCTGCTGCTCGCCCGGCACGGAGTGCGCAGCTTGATCCTTGAACGTCACGGGGACATCTACCCCCTGCCGCGCGCCGTCGTCGTGGACGACGAGATCCGCCGGATCCTGCAGAGCGTCGGTGTCCACGAGGAATTCGCCGCCCTCGCCCGCCCGGCGCCCGGGCTGCGGCTGCTGGACGCCCGGCGCCGCATGATCACCGAATTCCCGCGGTCCATGCACGGACACCACGGCTTCCCGCAGACCAGCATGTTCAACCAGCCCGAGCTGGAACGCCTGCTGCGTGACGCCTTGGCGCGCCGCCCGGAGTGCGAGCTGTGGAGCGGGGTGGAGGCCGTGTCCGTCACCCAGGACGTGGACGGACCGAACGATCCGACGGGTCCGGTCCAGGTCACCTTCCGGCGCGACGGCAGCGATGAGGAGGAGCACCTGTGGGCCGATGCCGTCCTCGGCTGCGACGGTGCGGGCAGCCTCACCCGTGACGCCATCGGCACCCTCTGGGAGGATCTGCACTTCGAAGAGAGCTGGCGGGTCATCGACGTGCGCACCAGCCTCCCGGTGCGCACCTGGGAAGGCGCTGAGCAGATCTGCTCCCCCACCCGGCCGGCCACCTTCATGCGCGTCGGGGAGGACCGCTACCGCTGGGAGTTCCGGCTGGCCGACGATCAGCACCTGGACGGCCCGGACGGATGGGAGCGCCTGCGCGAGCTGGTCGCCCCCTGGGTGGACCTGCCGCCCGATGCCTCGTCGGGCGACGACTTCGAGGTGATCCGGCAGGCGCAATACACCTTCCGGGCCCGTCTCGCCGACCGGTGGCGCAGGGGGCGTGTCTTCCTGCTGGGCGACGCCGCCCACCTCACTCCGCCCTTCGTCGGGCAGGGTCTGTGCGCGGGCTTGCGCGACGCCCATAACCTCACCTGGAAGCTCGCCCGCGTCCTCCAACAGGGCGCACCCGCGGGGCTGCTGGACACCTACGAACGCGAGCGCAAGCCGCACGCCCGCCATGTGATCCGCGTGGCGGTCGCTGTCGGCTGGGCCATGACCGGCGGGCAGGACCGCGGTGCGGCGTTCCGCCGGGCCGTCGTGGGCACGGTCTGCCGCATCCCCGGTGTGACCGAGGCGGTGAGCCGTGACCTCAGCCCCGCCCTGACCGCCGGTCCACTCGTACGGCGCCGCCCCAGGCTGACCGGTCGCGTGCTGGCCGGCACCTTCTGCCCGCAGCCCTGGGTACGGCACGACGGCAGACGAGTGCGCCTCGATGACGTCCTCGGGGACTCCTTCGCTGTCCTGACCGCTGTGCCGCCCACGGCGCAGATGACGACCGTGGCCACGGCACTGGGCGCCCCGACAATCCACGTCGACGACCTGGGCGACGACGGCACCCTGGCCGCCTGGCTGGCACGCGGCCGGTCGGACGCTGTCCTGCTGCGCCCCGACCGAGTCGTGATGGACACCGTCCCGGCCCGCACCGGCGACTTCACCGACACCGCCGCCTGGGCTCCCCTGCTGCACACGGCCCGCCGTACCGCCGATGCCCGGCCCGCCCCCTGACGAGGAACACCACACCATGACGAGCCCGCACCTCGCGCCGTACCCGGAACCCTTCTTCACTCCCGACCCGCACGTGGCAGCCCGCAGCCGCATGGCGGACTTCGCCGCCGGATGGGCCGCCCGGCATAAGAGCGCCGACGGCGTTCCCGACCCCACCGACTACCAGGCCCTGCACCGCTGGTCCGTCACCGACCTGGAAGGGTTCTGGGAGGCGGTGTGGGAATACTTCGCCATCGACGCGGCGACTCCGTACGAGCGGGTGCTGGACGAGGAGACCATGCCCGGCGCCCGCTGGTTCCCCGGCGCCACCCTCAACTACGCCCACCACGCGCTGAGCAACCTGCAGCCGGACGCTCCCGCCATCACCGCGCTGGACGAGACCGGAGCCGGCTACGAGATCACGGGCCGGGAACTGCGCTCCCGGGTCGCCTCCGTCGCCGCCACCCTGCGCGACCTGGGCGTCGGACAGGGCGACCGGGTGGTGGGCTATCTGCCCAACACCCCCCACGCCGTCATCGCCTTCCTCGCCACCGCCAGCCTGGGCGCGGTGTGGTCGGTGTGCGGCCAGGATTACGCACCCAAGGCCGCCGCCGACCGCTTCGCCCAGCTCGAACCCACGGTGCTGATCACAGCGGACGGCTACCTCTTCAACGGCACCACACACGACCGCCGTGCCGCCTCGTTCGAACTGGCTACCGCCCTGCCGACGCTGAAGGCCACTGTGCTCGTGGAGCACGTGGGCCTCGCCTGGCCCGAGGGCGGGCACCCGGGGCTGACGGTGCCCTGGGAGGATGCGGCCACCCGCACCGAGGACCTCTTTTTTGCCTCGGTGCCGTTCGACCACCCTCTGTGGGTGGTGTTCTCCTCCGGCACCACCGGCCTGCCCAAGGGCATCGTCCACGGGCACGGCGGGGTCCTGCTCGAACACCTCAAGATGCTCGGCCTGCACACCGATCTGGGCACCGGGGACCGCCTGCTGTGGTACACCACCACCCACTGGATGATGTGGAACCTGGTCGTCTCCACCCTGCTGACCGGTGCCACCACCTGCACCTACGACGGCAGCCCGGCACCGCAGGGGCGTCCGGACGTCCTGTGGGAGCTGGCGGCCCGTCACAAGGTCACCGTCTTCGGCACCAGTCCTCAGTACCTGCTGGCCATGGCCAAGCTGGGCATCGAACCCTCCGTGCACGACCTGTCGGCCGTCCGCGTCATCGGCTGCACCGGCTCCGCTCTGCCCGCCTCCGCCTACCCCTGGGTCCGCGACCACGTGGGCGCAGGCGTCCAGCTGGCCTCCACCAGCGGCGGCACGGACATCGTCTCCGGCTTCGCCGGCAGTGCCGCCACGACCCCGGTCTGGGCGGGGCAGTTGTCCGCCCCCGGCCTGGGCGTGGCGCTGGCCGCCTACGACGCGACGGGCACCCCTGTCCTCGACCAGGTCGGCGAACTGGTCGTCACCCGTCCCATGCCGTCCATGCCGCTGTACTTCTGGAACGACCCCGACGGCAGCCGCTACCGCGACGCCTACTTCGGCGCCTACCCCGGTGTGTGGCGGCACGGCGACTGGATCACGCTCACCTCGCACGGCTCGGTGATCGTCCACGGCCGCTCCGATGCCACCCTCAACCGCAACGGCGTGCGCCTGGGCAGTGCCGACATCCACGACGTCGTCGAACGCCTCCCCGAGATCATCGAGGCCCTCGTCATCGGTGCGGAGGAACCCGACGGCGGCTACTGGATGCCGCTCTTCGTGGTCCTCGCCGACGGGGTCGGCCTGGACGACTCCCTGCGCGACCGGATCCGCGACGCGATCCGCGCCGGCGTCTCACCCCGGCACGTCCCCGACGAGATCATCGCTGTACCTGCTCTCCCGCACACGAAGACCGGCAAGAAGCTCGAGGTTCCTGTCAAGCGCCTGCTCCAGGGCGCCCCCGCCGAGCAGGTCCTGAACCCCTCGGCGGTCGACAACCCCGACCTGATCGCCTACTTCGCCCGCCTGGGCGCGGAGCGGAACAAGCGGTCAACACACCACACATGACGTCGGCCAGGGGACACAGGCCCATGTGACAGCACCGGGTCCGTGTGCCCCGCCCGGCTCCGCGAACCCCGTCCCCACCGCGTGGGGGGGGGGGGGGGGGGGGGGCGGGGGGGGGGCTGGGGGGGGGGGCGTCGGGGGGGGGGGGGGGGGCGCTGATGCTGCTGGGGGCGGCGGTGATGTCGGGGCGGCGGCGCATGGGTG
>NZ_JBEXID010000115.1:0-15788 GCF_040608395.1 Streptomyces sp. NPDC005181 | reverse complement strand
TCGTCATCGGTCAACGCCAGCTCGGCCATCGGCCGCCCCATCTTCGCCATGAAGACAGTCTACTTACTCAACGAATCTACGACGCAGGACACTAGATGAGCGCCTCAAACGGGCGTCCGGTGCGCGGCAGCCACGAGTTCGTCGAACTCGTCCCACAGCGTCTTCGGGGGCGTCGGAACCATAGGTGGTCGCAGGAAAAGGGGTTGGGCGGGGGCTCGGAGGACGAACTCATCGACGTCGTACAGACGTTGCAGCCGTTCGCCGTCGCGGCCCTTCCCTTCCCTTCACCTCCGCCGCCGTGCGGCGGCGTCTGCTCGACGCCGGCACTCGGCACGTCATCGGGCTCAACACTGCGGAGGACGACAACTTCGAACCCAAGCGGCCCGGGGAAGCAGCCATCGGCCGAACCCAGATCCGACACCTGGCCGAGCGTAAGCGCACGAAAATCGTCTATGTGCTCCCGGACGAATCCCCCGGCTGCCGATCGCACGGGCGCGTCTTCGCGGCGCCCAGGAGGAGTGCACGCTCCAGGGCCTGCGCGCACCCCTGGTGCTGTCCTTGCCGATGGACCGTGGTGCCATCGCCGACGCTCTGTCGTCGCTCGATTCCTTGCGTGGCACCGCAGGCCTGGCAACTGCAGACGACCACATGGGCATCGCGGTCCTGGGCGCTATGGCAGACCTGGGCTGGTCCGCTCCCCTCGACCTTGCCGTAGTCGGCGCCGACAACTTCGCCGAGGGCGAGTTCGTTGTCCCCCCGCTCACCTCGGTGTACCTACCGCTGACCAACCTCCGTACCGTTGCGGCGGACTGGCTGAACAAGGTCCTCGCAGGAACGGGCCCCACCACCGATCACGCTCTGTTGAGCGAGGACGTGACAGCCGAGTGCGTAGTCAGAAAGTCATCCTGACCAAGCACTACTAGACCCATGCACTCATGGTGCGCGTTTCAGTGGGAACGGGACGCTGCCGTGGCTTCCCTTCGAACCAGAACCACTTGGAGTCGCCTGACCTGCGGAGACACTCCGATGCGCCCCGCCCCTTGCGGGCGTCGGGGCGAATGCGCCCGTTTTCGGCAAGCCATTGGTGGACGGCTGAGGCGACATCGCCGCGGTGGCCGGCGTACGACCCGGCGACTGAAACACTGCACGGCAACGCCCGCCGTCCCCTGAGCCCTTGCGCGCTCGGTGGACGGCGGGGGCCGCTGACCTCACGGCGTGGCATCAAGGTCGCGGGCGAGGAGCGTGGCCAACTCCTCGACCGCGGCCTCCGCGCCGTCGCCCTCCGCGGCCAGCACCACTGAGTCGCCGTACTGGGCCGCGAGGGCGAGCACGGAGAGCAGACTCCGGGCGTCGACCGCGCCCTGGCCGTCCCGGCTGATAGTCACCTTGACCGGCTGCCGAGTCGCTGCCTGGACGAGCAACGAGGCCGGACGGGCGTGCAGACCGCTGCGGGAACCCACGGCGACAGTGCGCTGATGCATGGTGAACTCTCCTGTGTGGTAGTGAGGGAACGGAGTTACGGGGCAGACCGTCAGGCGGCGACGGAGATCTTGGGCTCTTCGGTCGCCGGGGCCGGCGCCGGCGCCTCCGCGGTCCGGCGCATCCCCTTGAGCAGGACAACCAGGGCGGTCGCGACCGCCGTACCGGCGGCGATGGCCAGCAGGTAGAGGAACGGATCGCCGATGAGTGGTACCACGAAGATGCCACCGTGCGGGGCTCGCAGTGTGCAGCCGAAGGCCATCGACAGCGCACCGGTCACCGCGCCGCCGGCCATCACCGACGGGATCACCCGAAGAGGGTCGGCCGCCGCGAACGGGATCGCGCCCTCGCTGATGAAGGACGCGCCCAGGACCCAGGCCGCCCTGCCGTTCTCCCGCTCGGTCTTGGTGAACAGCCTGCCGCGCAGGGTGGTTGCGAGTGCCATGGCCAGCGGCGGCACCATGCCGGCTGCCATCACTGCGGCCATCACCTTGAGGCTGCCGGGCGTCGGGTCGGCCAGGCCGCCGACCGCGAAGGCGTAAGCCACCTTGTTGAGCGGCCCGCCCATGTCGAAGCACATCATCAGGCCGAGGACAATGCCGAGAATGATCGCGTTCGAGCCGGAGAGCCCGTTGAGGCCGTCGGTCAGGGCCCGTTGGAGCGAGGCGATCGGCTTGCCGACAACGATGAACATCAGGAAACCGACGACCACCGAGGCGATCAGGGGAATCACCAGCACCGGCATGATGCCGCGCAGCGTGGGATGGACCTTCACCCGTTGGATCGCCATCACCACCGCACCGGCCAGCAGCCCCGCCGCGAGGCCGCCGAGGAAGCCCGCGTTGACGGTGAGGGCGATGGCACCGCCGACGAACCCGGGGACGAGCGCGGGCCGGTCCGCCATGCCGTACGCGATGTACCCGGCCAGTACCGGCACCAGGAAGGCGAATGAGGCGGTGCCGATCTGGTTGAGCAGAGCGGCCCAGCTGTCGGCCTCTCCCCAGACGAAGTGGTCCGCGACGGACTTGGCACTGGCGATTTCGTAGCCGCCGATGGCGAACGACAGCGCGATGAGGAGGCCGCCTGCGGCGACGAACGGCACCATGTAACTGACGCCGGACATCAGGTAGGTCCGCAACCGGATCCCGAAGTGTGCGTGGTCACCGCCGGTCGCAGCTCCGTCGTCCTGCTGAGTGGCGCCGCCCATGACGGTGCTGGTCTTGCCGCGCTCCGCCTGCCGCTTGGCTTCGGCGATCAGCGCGGCGGGTCGGTTGATCCCTGCCTTGACCCCGGTGTCGACGATGGGCTTGCCGTCGAACCGCGCCTTCTCGCGCACCTCGACGTCATGCGCCCAGATGACCGCGTCGGCAGCGGCGATGAGCCCTGGATCGAGCCTTTCGAACCCGGCTGAGCCCTGCGTCTCCACGTCGAGCACCACGCCTTGGGCGCGGGCCGCGGCTGCCAGCGACTCGGCGGCCATGTAAGTGTGTGCGATGCCGGTCGGACATGACGTGACGGCGACGATCCGGAAGGGTTCGTCGGCCGGTGCGGCGCTGTCCGCGGCAGGCCCGTCCGCTGTTGCACCCTCCGGGGGCGAGGCGTCCGGAGCCGAGCCCATCGGCGCGGCCTCCTCGCCACGGATCAGGGCCACGGCCGCGTCCGGGGCGCGCTCCGCGCGCAGTGCGCTCGTGAAGGCCGGGTCCATCAGCCGTCGTGCCAGGGCAGAAAGGATGGTCAGGTGGTCGTCGTCGGCCCCGGCCGGCGCCGCTATCAGGAAGATCAGATCCGCGGGACCGTCCGCCGCACCGAAGTCGATGCCCCGGTCACTGCGGCCGAAGGCGAGCGTGGGCGCGGTGACATGCTCGCTGCGGCAGTGCGGGATGCCGATGCCGCCGTCCAGACCGGTCGGCATCTGTGCCTCACGGGCGGCGACGTCGGCGAGGAAGCCGTCGAGGTCGGTGACGCGGCCCTCCGTGACCATCCGCTCGGCAAGCGACCGGGCGGCGTCGTACTTCGTCTCGGCAGACAGATCGAGATCGACCAGTGCCGCGGTGATCAGTTCACTCATCGCGGGGCTCCTTGCTCGTGGGCCGACCTGCGGGCGGCTCGGGGGACTCGGGGCGGTGCGGGCTGGGTCGCGCATACACGGCAGTCATGAAGTCGGCTCCGTCAGGGGTCGATCCAGGGCGATGTCGGTGGTCGTCGTGACCGCCGACAGGTCGAGTTCCGCGGGGGTCGGCATAACGCTGCCCGGAAGCTGCACGGCCGCCGCGCCGTGGGCGACCGCCGCGGCGAGCGCAGCCGGGCCTCTTCCACCCGCGGTGAGGAAGCCCGCGAGGGAGGCGTCGCCCGCTCCGACATTGCTGCGGACTGCGTCCACCCGGGCGCTTCCGAAGTACGTTCCCGTACCGTCGACCAGCAGTTGCCCGTCGGCCCCGAGGCTGGCAAGAACGGACCGGGCGCCGCGCTCGCGGAGCTCCTCCGCCGCCTTCACGGCGTCGCCCACCGTCTCCAGTGGGCGACCGACGGCCTCGGCGAGCTCCTGCGCGTTCGGCTTGATCACATCGGGGCGCTCCCGCAGCGCCGTGGTCAGCGCCGCGCCGGAGGTGTCAAGGGCGATCCGGGCCCCGGCACGGTGGCTCCGCGACACCAACTCGGCGTACCACTGCGGGGGCAGCCCGCGCGGCAGACTGCCACAGCAGACGATCCAGTCCGTGGCCGCCGACCGGGTTCGTACGGCATCGAGCAGGGCCTCTGCCTCGGCCACAGTGATCTCCGGGCCTACCGCGTTGACCTTGGTCAGCGTTCCATCGGGTTCGACGAGTGTGACGTTGCTACGGGTGCTGCCGACGATGGGCACTCCGGCCGACTCGATGCCGTGCTCGCCGAGGAGCCGGGCGAGCAGTGCGCCCTCAGGCCCGCCGAGCGGTGCGACAGCGATCGTGCGGTGGCCGGCTGCCGCAACCGCGCGCGAGACGTTGATGCCTTTGCCGCCGGGGTCGACTCGGTCGTAGGTGGCCCGCAGCACGGCACCGCGGGTGAGCCCGGGCAGCTCGTACGTACGGTCCAGGCTGGGATTGGGGGTGACGGTGAGGATCATGCGCGTACTACTTCCGTGCCCTGGCCTTCGATGGCGAGGGCGTCGTCCGAGCCGAGTCCGGTGTCGGTGATGAGCAGATCGACCTGCGCGAGATCACCGAAGCGCGCGAAGTGTTCCTGGCCGAACTTGGCGGAGTCGGCCAGGAGCACGACCCGCCGGGCGGCAGAGATCATGGCGCGCTTGACGGCGGCCTCGGCCAGGTCCGGCGTGGTCAGACCTCCCTTCGGTGAGAAGCCGTTGGTGGCGAGGAAGACGACATCAGCGTTGATCTCGCTGTAGGCGTTCAACGCCCAGGCATCGACGGCGGCGCGGGTACGGTGCCGGACACGGCCGCCGACGAGATGCAGCGCGATGCCAGGGTGGTCGGCGAGCCGGGCGGCGACCGGCAGCGCATGGGTGACCACGGTGAGGTGGGCGTCGAGCGGGATGGCCGCGGCCAGCCGGGCGGCCGTGCTGCCCGCGTCGATGATCACGCTGCCGTCGGTGGGAAGCTCGCCAAGTGCGGCGGCCGCGATGCGCTCCTTCTCATCGATGGCCACCGCATCGCGCTCGGCGAGATCAGGCTCGAAGTCGAGCCGCCCGGCCGGAATCGCGCCGCCATGGACCCGCCGCAGCAGCCCGGCCCGATCCAGCGTCTTGAGATCACGCCGCACGGTTTCGGCAGTGACCTGGAACTCCTCGGCCAGGGACGGCACATCGACCCGGCCGCTCTCGCGGGCGAGGCGGAGGATTGCTTGCTGCCGCTCCGGTGCATACATGTTGTTTTGGATCCGTTCCATGCCCGACTGTGTGGATTCGCGGTTACGTTACGCCCATGGTTCGACGATGTAAACAGACTCGGGCATGAACGGGCCTGAACGGACAGGTGATGTCGGGACCGCCGTCGCCAGGTCCACTGTCCGCGTGACACGGTCGGCGAGTGCGGCGGCCAGTCGGGAGGCCGGAGTGCAGTGGCCGTCCGGGCCTGATCGCCCCGGGGTGGCGGTCCTACCCGCGCATCAAGCCAGCACAGCCGCGCCTCCAACATGGCCGAAGACGTACGGGCGTTGAACGAGAAGATCGCGCAGATCGGCCGCCGTCGAGGACCGACTCCGCGCCCACGACCTCGCGAAGGTCATCACGAGCATGCCGGGCATCGGTCGTTGCTCCTCGCGCCGAGTTCCTCGCGAGGGTCGGCAGCCGACCTCACCTTCTTCGCCGGCCCGGACCGGCCGGCCCGCCCGCGCTCGAGAGCTGACCCCCACGGGCCTCGGCTCATGGAGAACCTCAAGCCGTTGGCGCGGTCGTCCGGTCCGCTGGTGCAGCGACGGGTCCGGCGTGGGGTCAGCCGACGGGCTGCTGCATCCAGGCGTCCGGGCCGGGGTCGCCGCCCTCGGCGCGTACAGCGAGGCGGCCGACGTAGTGCTGCCAGCCCTCCGCGTGCGCGGCGCACGCCTCCGGAGAGGGGAGCCCGCTGTGGACCAGGCGGAGCAGGGTGCCTTCCGCGGTCGGTTCCAGGGTTATCGCCACGGTGGTGGATCCGGCCGGCACGGGCATACCACCCTCCTCCCAGCCCCAGGTGAACACGAGCCGCTTGGGCGGATCGACGGTGATGAAGCGGCCGGAGGCGACGTTCTGGCCGGTGACACGAGTGCGATAGGAGCCGCCGGGCTCGAAGGAGAACACGCCGTCGGCGCCCATCCAGGACAGCCACTTCTCGCGGTCGGTGAAGAAGCTGAAGACGGTCTCCGGACGGGCCGCGATGCGGCGCTCCAGCGTGACGGTGTGCGTGGGGGTCGCGGGTGTCGTCATGAGGTGTTCTCGCTCCGTTCGGCCTCTTCGGCGAGCCGGGCCAAGGTGTCGAGCTTGGAGCTCCACATGCTCTGGAGGTACTCGGCCAGCGGGCCGAGCGCCTCCCGGTCCGCCCGGTAGAACCGCTTCGTACCGTCTTTGCGCAGCGTAACCAGGCCCGTGTCCCGCAGCACCTTCAGATGCTGGGAGACGGCCCCGAAGGTGACCTCGAAGCGGGCCGCGATATCTCCCGCGGACAGCTCGTCGTCCCAGACCAGCCGCAGGATCTCGCGCCGCCGGGGCTCGGCTATGACCTGTACCGCGTCCATGCTCCGAATTTTAGTCCACGCTGCAGTTTGCCAATCCCTGGAACCTTATTTTAGTCTTGGCTAAATTAATCCTCTTCGCACCACCAGGAGCAGGTCATGACCGAGATCACCTACGAGACCGACATCGCCGCCGGCCGGGCCCGCGTGCTGGACGCGCTCAACACGCACGACGGACTCACCGGCTGGTGGACCAACGACGTCAACCGCAAGGACGAGGTCCTGTTCTTCAACTTCCCCGGTGTTCCCGAGCCCTTCCAGCTCCGCCGCGACCGGGCCGACCAGGACCGCATCACGTGGGTGAACGTCGGTACCTTCCCGCCCCACTGGGGCGGCACCACCATCACCTGGGACCTGACCGATACCCCCGAAGGGACCCGGGTGGCGTTCTCCCACTCCGGCTTCCCGGAGGGGGAGAGCGAGATCCCGATGATCAGTGAGACCTGGGGCCTGCTGATGACCCGTCTGAAGGACTACGCGGAGACCGGCAAGCCGGACCCCTTCTTCACCGTCTGAGCTGGGTTCCTCACCTCGGTCGGTGCCGGGCTTGCGGCGCCAATCCGGTCGGGACCCGTGCCCGTGCCTTTCGCAGTGCGCTTCGGCAGAGCGATCGTGTTGGGCTGCCCGATGAGAGATAACGTGTACCGCCGCAGCCGGCAGTGCATCTAGCCTGTGGGACATGCATCAGGACCGAAGGCGCGACCGGCGTCCAGCTCGTCGCGTGGGGCTGGTGCGGGCCACGCACCAGGCTCCGGCCTTGGCAGTCGAGGGGGCCGATGTCGTGATCGTTGGCTACTTCTCCGGGAAGCAGAAGGACTTCGCCACGCTGATGGATTCAGCGGTGCAGGAGGTGACGACGCATGGTGCACGGGTCGTGGGCCGGATCGTGCAGCGGCGTGGCGTCTCGGACGGCGGGGCCAAGAGGATGGCCCTGCCCCATTCGTCGCGGACTCTTCTGAGCTACGGGAAGGTTCGCGAAGCAGCCGCTCTCTGTGAGCGGACCCATGCTGACGGGGCGGTCTTCTTGGCGCCTCTGACGGGGCGCCAGCGTCGTGTGCTGACAGGGATGCTTGGCTGCCCCGCTGTGAGTCTCGCCGATGCCCTGACTGCTGACGGAGTCCGTCCTTAGCCTCTGATCTCGAACAGTGAGTCGTACACGCTCACTCGCCTGGGCATTCGCCGGACAGGCGGACGGCCCCCGCATGAGCATGCGTTCCGTCGCAGAACCGCACCGTGGAGTGAGCCGGACGCGGTCACGGTGCAGGTCACCGACCGGTACGGCACCGCCCGCACGATGGCCTGGGACCTGATGCACCCCCGGCCGACCACCCGGTCGGCGGGGATCGACCATGACGGCGAACAGCCCGTCATCGAGGGCACGTGGCTCCGCATCCAGGTCGATCACCTGCCCGGCGACGGCGAGCCGCTGTCCGTCTGGCTGCGGTCCTCGAAGACCGAGGTGACCGCGGGGGCGACGGCCGGCGCGTCACACGCGAGTGGTGTGCTGGTCCAGGATGGCCCGCAGCCGGTCGAGGTCCCCGGTCTCATGCACGCCCCGCACGGGCAGGACATCGAGGCACATGATGTTGGGGTCTCGGCTGAGCAGGACGAAGTGGCCGGCCGTCTCCCGGTAGCCCTGGAAGACGGACCACTTCTGGACCAACGTGCTGTGGTCGCTGCGGCAGGTGATCCCGGCCGGAGACACGGTGGCGCGGTACTCGCCCTGCCATCCGATGATTCGCTGCACGTGGGCGGCCTGTAGCCGCGGGTACCCCCACACCACCAGGACGACGAACAAGAACAGAGCGGTCGAGATCACGTCGATACTCCCGCGGCCCACGGCGGAGACCAGCCACTGCCCTACCCACAGTGCGACGAACACGCCCCGCAGCAGTAGCCCGGTCCGCTTGATCCGCTCGCGGACCCGCAGGCCGGTCAGTGTGTCGGCAGACTGGGGCCGGTACACCAGCTGGACCGCGTTCTGCTCGTCCACGACATCGTCAGAGGTTTCCGCGCTGTTGTTGGTGCCTTCGGCGCTGCGGCCTTCGGTCATGATCCCTCCCGGTACGAAGACCTGCGGATCCTACCGAATGTCAGTGCCGTGGCGGACGGCCGCCGTGGCGGGGCAGGTGGCGATCGAGTATGCCGCGCAGCCGGTCGGTGTCGCCCCTGCCTATGGCGCGCTTCGGCAGATAGTGCACCACGAGCAGGTACGGCGCGGGCGTCAGCAGGACGAATCCGGCGGCGGTCTCCACGTACCCGCCGAGGCTCCGCCAGCCCCGGCGCGTCTCCATGTGCGTGCCCGCGAAGCGCACAGCGTCGTCGGAGTCACCGACGGTCACGGTCCAGGGGCCCAGCGGGGCGCACATCTTGGCATGCCGCGCGGCCAGGACGCCCGTCCTGACGACGAGGCCGAGCAGGCTGCCGAGGAAGGCGCTTCCCGCCGCCAGGACGTTGTCGACGAGCAGCCACACCGTCACCGCGAAGAGCACCGGCAGTAGCAGTCCTTGCAGCCGGCCCTTGATCCCCCGTACCCGCCCGCGTGCGTGGAACGCGTCGGACCAGTCCGGCTGCCTCAGCTCGTATCTCAGCTCGACGACGGCGCCCGCCGCCACTCTCCGCCCCTCTGTCACGGCCCCTCCCCCGTGCTGCTCGGTGACGAGCCGTGATCGTAGCGGGCGAGCCGCCCTCAGACCAGGTCGAGGACCGTCAGCCCATACGACATCGCGAGTTCAACCTCAGTAACCCTCATTCAAACGAGACGTTCTCTCACAGATGCCCGGTTTGCCCCTGCCCCGGACACACGAGGCCCACACGCCCCAGGCGCCGGGCGGGGAGGGCGACGGTCCCCTCCCGGCGCCTGGCACCTTCACCGGACCCACTCCGGTCGGCCCGTGCTGCACGGGGTTCAGTCCATGGCGGGCACGCCGAGTTCGTAGGGAGCCAGAATGTCCGCCACGGCCTGATTGCGCGGCACGGAGATTCCCATGCGGGTGGCCAGCTCGACCACACCGCCGCTGAGCCACGGCAGTTCGAGGCGGTTTCCATGCTCGAGGTCGTTGTGCATGGACGAGGTCATGTCGGCTGGAAGCGTGTCGCAGAACGCGAGTCGGTCATCGGCGAACTTCTCGTCCAGTTGGACGCCCGAAGCCTGACCGACGGCGACGACCTCGGCCATGAGATCGCGCAGCAGGACACGGGAGCGCGGATGGGTGCGGACGGCACCGATGGGCTGCCGGATGGCCGTCGTGGTGGCCGAGAGACCGACCAGGAAGACGAACTTCTCCCAGATGAGTCTCTCGATGTCGCTGCTGATCTCGGCCTCGATCCCTGCGGCGTGGCATGCGGCGTGGCATGCGGCGAGAAACGCCCGTGCAAGCGGAGTCTGCTCCTGTTGGTAGTCGCCGAACACCACTTTCTGCAGGGTGCCGTTGTGGGTGATGATCCCGGGTTCCTGGATGAAGGCCGAGATGTAGCAGGCTCCGCCCAGGACTGCCTCGTGGGGCAGATGGCGGCGCAGGATCATGTCCTTGTGCACGCCGTTCTGCAGGGAAATGACGCGTGCTCCGCGGTCGACAGCCGGTCGCAGCTGCGCGGCGACGTCGTCGGTGTCCCACAGTTTGACGGCGACAATGACGAGGTCGACGGGCCCCAGTTCGGAAATGCTGGCCACGGCGGAGTTGGCGGGAGCCCGGAACGCGCCCAGTGGGCTGCGGATTTCGAGTCCGTCGCGGCGGATCGCCTCGAGGTGGCGGCCCCGGGCAACAAAGGTCACGTCGTTGCCGGCGACGGCGAGCCGGGTACCGAAGTACCCGCCCACCCCGCCAGCTCCGACAATGGCTATACGCATGATGTTCCTTTCGTCGACTGGTTGCCCGCAGGCGCGTGGGTGCGCTCAGGACGGGGATCGTGTGCCGCGCACCGGTTGGGTTGCATCGCCGTGTGCCGTCGGGGGTGATACGGAGCGCAGAAGGGCCTCGCCACGTACTGCGCGGCGCCGGTCAGGACCTGGCGCACGATGACCTGCTCGCAGCCCCACACCATGACCCGCGCTGTGGCTGGTTGTGTCGGCCATCGCGTCGGGGGCTGCCGCCGTCATGCGGCGAGTTCGGGGTTGTGGGGCGAGAAGTTCACGGCCCCGGCGCGCAGGGGAATCCGGCCGGTGCGGATCTGCTGGGGGTGGAACCGGACGCGGCGGCCGGTTCCACCGTCGTCCCCGGAGGAGCCGGGGGTGACCCATTCCAGCTCGGCCGTGCCCGAGAGCTGCACCAGGGTGCCGGTGCCGAAGTCGACGAAGAGCAGGGCCGCGTCCGGGTCGACAGCGATGTTGCCCAGGCTGTTGAAGAGGTTGTTGCCCGCGTAGTCGGGCCACCAGATCACGCCGTCCTCGACCCGGACGAATCCGGGGTTGCCGCCCTTGTGTGACGTGTCGGTTCCCCGGGAGGGGTGGGTGGTGCCGAGGAAGAATGTGTCAGCCTGCCGGATCATGCGCTCAAACCCGGCGGTGAGGAGCCCAGCTTCTCCGCTCGCTGTGGCTGTATCGGCCGGGGCCGGGGTGAGGATCCGCTGCTGGATGTAGGAGGGGCAGTTCCCGAATGCCTGGTCGGCGTCGATCTGCAGGGCGTGGCCTCCGCCTGCGGTAAGGGTTCCGTTGACGCGGACCCTTCGCCGGATGGCGAAGTCGATGGCGAGCAGGCCGACTTCCTGCCCGGCAGGCATGTCCTGGAGCGGATCGTCATCCTGCGGGGCTGCGTGGACCGTGAGGGTGGTGCCGTGTGCGTCCAGGAAACCGGCCTCCCCCTGCAACGGTGAGGTCCACAGGCGGCCCGTGCCGTCGCGGGCGGTCAGGACGGCGAGGGTGCGGTCAGCGAGAAACCGGGTGATGCCTCCGTCCAGGCGCGGAGGCAGAAGCATCCTTTCGAGCCGGGCGGCCTCGTCCTCGACTCCCGCCCGGTGCTGGACGTCGCGTTCACCTTCGTGGAATCCCACCCTGCTCATCCTCGCTCCTGTCTGTCCGTCCGTGCCTGCCGTGCGCCTTGCGGCCGGCCCGCGTGTCAGGTGCCGCCGGCTCGGTCGGTGTGCGTTCGTTCGTAGTGGCGGGCGACCCGCGCGCGGTTGCCGCAGATGTTGCTGGTGCACCACTTGCGCCGCTTGTTCTCGGCGAGGAAGAGCATCGAGCAGGCCGGGTTGGCACAGCGGCGCAGGAGACGGAGTCGTTCGGGGGTGGCGAGCAGCCCGATGGCCTCTGCGGCGATGGCGGCCAAAGTCGCGCTCCCGCCGTGCTCGGTGTGCCAGCGTTCCTCGCTGCGGATGCCGCTGGCCGTCATGACCAGCCGAGGGCTCACGGGAGCCGCGGCCGCGGCGGCGTTGATGTCGTCCAGCGAATGGGGCCGCGCTTCGCGGCCCTCAAGATGAGCGTCCAGGACGTCCCGGATCGCCGCGCGCAGTCGGCGCATGGCCGCGGTGTCGGGAACAGGCCCGGGCGGCAGGCTTCCGGACTGCAGAGCCCACCAGGTCGCGGAGGCCTCCGGGGTACCGATGAGGTCTGTGGCCGGTTCGGTGACCGTCATCAGCGTGTCGGCCAGGTCCAGCACTACGAGCGGCTCGCCCCCCATGGGGAACCCCGCTTCCTGTAGCTCATCTATACCCACTCGAATGCTCACGAAGCAAATATACCCATTAGCCTCTCCGAGAGGAACCGGGAGCCAACCCGCAGTGAAACAAAGTTGAACGAGCGCATGTGAGTCTTTGCAGGACCTACCTAATGGATCTATGCTTGCATTGTCCATTAACAGCGGGTTCGGCTGCGAGAGGGCCGGGATCAAGCCGCATTGAGCGGTGTGCCGGGATGTGGGCCTGCCTGCCGCCGAACGGCAGGTCGGCGCTGAAACTTATACTCGCGGTAGAGGGAGCCGTTCTGTGACGAGCAGCAGCACAGTCGGAGAACACCGCCGCAGAGGCGGGTCCACACGGATCCGGGGCACAGATCTCGCGGCGGTCCTGCACTGCGCCCTCCGCGAGGCCATGTACCGACTGGATGTCGTGGCGGCAGCGGTCTACCTGCTGGACGGGGACCGCACCGAACTCAGAGCCGCGATGATCGGGGGCGGCCCACCTTCCCTCTTCACGCTTCCCGGGCGGATGGACCTGGACGCGCCCTACGCCTCCGCACGGGCCCTGGCGTCGGGCAGAGCCACCGTCCTGGTCGATCCCGACCCGGCCGAAGTGGATCAGCAGCACGTACTGCCCTATCCGTACGTCGCCATTTCGGCTCCGGTCATCACCGCGCACCACCGCTTCGGCGCCATCACCGTCCTTCGGCTGGAGACCCAGGGCGACTGCGAGGCGGCGGACTGCACAGGATTGAAGGAGATCGGTGCCGAGCTGGCCATGGCCCTCGCCGAGCTCGCCGGGAGTGGCGCTGCGATCACGCCAGGACACATGCCGATGCTCGTACCGATATTCAATCCGGATACGAGTGTCTGCACGCCGGGCTGGGGGATGTCCGGTGTCCCCGGCTCCGCGGGCGCCAGCCTGATGTATCCGCTGCGGCGTCTCGCGGACATGCTGAACCAGGCCACGACGATGGACCACATCGTCGGGGCAGCCCGGCACTGCGTCATGTCCCCGTTCCGCGCCCAGGCCCTGGTGCTGGCCTCGGCCGGCGAGGGCCGCCTGTGGGTCCTCGGACAGAGCGGGGCCTCCTCCGGCATGGTCCGGAACCTTCATGGCGCCAGGCTGGACGCCCGGACGCCGGCGGCGGAGGCGGTCCGAGGGCGTCCGTTGTTCATCTCCGGGTGCCGGCCGTCGGCCGCCGACTCCGACTGGCCCGGTAGCGAGTCGGAAGCCGAGGCGTACCTTCCTCTCATCGGAAGCAGGCACGTCATCGACCTTCCTCTCATCGGGAGCCGGAATGTCATCGGCGTCTGCTGCCTGTCGTTCAAAGGGCCCCGCGGCTTCCCGCCCGAGGAGAGGGCCGTCCTGAGCATGATGGCAGGAACGCTGGGTGCGGCAGTGGAGCGCGTCCAACTGAGCACGAAGCAGCACGAAGCCGCCGAATACCTCCAAAGACGGCTCCTCCCCACCACGCTCTCCGAACTGCCCCGGCTGACCACCACAGCGCGGTATCGGCCCGCCACGGTCACTTCCCAGGTGGGCGGTGACTGGTACGACGTGATCAAACTGCCGGGTGAGAGGGTGGCGCTGATCGTCGGCGACGTGGAAGGCCACGCCATGGAGAGCGCCGCCGTCATGGGCCAGGTGCGCACTGCGGTGGTGGCCTACGCAACCGAAGGCCACCGCCCCGCCGCGGTGATCGACCGGACCGGCAGGCTGCTTGCCGAACTGGGTACGGAACTGCTGGTGACGTGCTGTGTCGTCGCCCTGGACACAGCAGACGGCATGGCCGAGGTGGCCTTGGCCGGCCATCCCGAGCCGCTGGTGCAACGGCCCGACGGGAGCATCGGCTCTCTGGAGGCACCCGCCAACGTGCCCCTGGGTGTCGTGATGCCGGATGCGTACCGGGGGTGTGAGCACACCCTTGAGCCCGGGTCCGTCCTGATGCTGTATTCGAACGGTCTGGTCGACTGGAACGCGACGGACCCGGGATCCGGCGCAAGAGCGCTGCTCGGCTCCAGCAGCAGGGAGGCCGGATCCGATCTCGAGCAGTTGGCCGACCACCTCATCGCCGAGGTGTCGAGCCCCCACCAGCGCCGCGACGACGCAGTGCTGCTCTTCGCCCGCTACGAGGGTGCCGCAGGCAAGGGTGTGACGCGGACGGGGAGCCTGCACATCCAGCGTCGCGACCTGCACGGGGTCAAGGCGGCCCGCAGCTTCGTGGACGACCGGTTGCGCTCATGGGGGCTGGCGGAAATGTCGAACGCCCTTCAACTCATCGTCTCCGAGATCGTGACCAATGCGCTCATCCACGCGGGCAGCGACGTCGACATCCGTCTGCGTGCGTTCGCTGATCGTGTCCGGCTGGAGGTGCGGGACTCCGACAGCAACCCGCCCGTCCCTTCACCCCTGGCGCTCTCCGAGGAGGAGAACGCGGAGGCCGAGCACGGCCGGGGTCTCCTCATCGTGGAGGCCCTGGCCGGGCTGTGGAACAGCTCGCCGAACGGCCGGGGCAAGACAGTCTCGCTGGACGTGCCCATCCCGGATGCCTGAGTCATGATGCGTTCGGCGTGTGCTGTCGGCCGGTACCGGTACGGTCCGTCCCTAGGTTCTCAGATTTGGTGCGGTGTTTTGCCTGTTGAGACTGCACGGCGCCGGGTTCGGATTCCTCTCGGCGTCGGGGAGTCCGGGGTCGTCCGCCGATACGAGTTGAGCGCACGCGGATCACAAGCCACAGATGAGGTTTTCGGCACCCGCAGCCGCCGAGTACTCCCCGGCGGCGAACAGCAGCGGCAGACAGACGATCGCGTACCACGGCAGCCCTGCGGCGGCCATCCCCATCAGCGTGACAGGGCCGTTGTTTTGGCAGATGGACGCCGCCACCGCGGGTGATTCGGCATCGGCACAGCGGTCGGGCAGACCAGGGGCGGTCCCGCCGGACCTGCTGGGTGCGGTACCTCTAGGAAAACGTCGTAGGTGCGGACATCACCCTGACCGCCGGCGAGCCGGCGGCACTCCGCCCCACAGATGGCTCACCACGTCCTGCCACCCGCTGCGGCGTGAAACACCTACGCCAAGCGCTCCCCCGCACCCGGGCCGGCCCCCGATGCGCCGTGCGAGCTCGGCGACCGGTCCGGGCTCCTCGGCGCAGCGCCGGCCGTGCGGGCCGCGACGCGGTCCGGGTCCTTACGTCGGCGGGCAATTCGAGTCCACCGGCGTCGGCCCGGTGCGGCGGGAGATCTGGGCGAGTCGCAGCACGGGCCGATCCGGAGCGAAGGCTTCCAGCACCTGCAGAGCTCTGGCTGTCACCGAACAGCTGCCGGTCGAGGCTTTGCGCTGCATGCGGGCCTCCTCGCCGGACGCCCTCCGCTCCACCGTGGACTCGGGCACTTCACCGCGAAGCTAGTGTCCTGCGTCGTAGATTCGTTGAGTAAGTAGACTGTCTTCATGGCGAAGATGGGGCGGCCGATGGCCGAGCTGGCGTTGACCGATGACGA
>NZ_JBEXID010000114.1:0-15876 GCF_040608395.1 Streptomyces sp. NPDC005181 | reverse complement strand
TGGGGGGGTGGGGGGGGGTGGGGGCGGACCGGGCTCAGCGTAGGGCCCGCTGCCGGGGCCCGGCAGGAGCCGGGCCCCGGCAGCGGCAGAGGTGTCAGCTCGTGATGGCCTTCGTCTCCAGGAACTCCTCCAGGCCGGCGCGTCCCGTCTCGCGCCCGTTGCCGGACTGCTTGTATCCGCCGAAGGGTGCGAGGAAGTTGAGCTGTCCGCCGTTGACGTCGACCTGGCCGACGCGGATGCGGCGGGCGACGGCCAGCGCGTGGTCCGGGTTTCCGGCGACGGCGGCGTTGAGACCGTAGACGGTGCTGTTGGCGATCTCCACGGCGTGGTCGTCGTCGGTGTAGGGGATCACAGTCAGCACCGGCCCGAAGATCTCCTCCTGGGCGATCACGGAATCCGGGTCGACGTTGGAGAAAATGGTGGGCCTGACATAGGCGCCGGTCTCCCGGACCGCCGACCACCAACGTGGCGCCGTCGGCGACCCCGCGTTCGATGTAGGCAGTCACCCGCTGCCGCTGGACCTCGGAGGCCAGCGGGCCGATCCGGGTCTTCTCATCGCTCGGGTCGCCCACCGTGTATCCGGCGGCGGCCTCGCGCAGCATCTCCACCACCTGGTCGTGAAGTTCAGCGGGAACCAGCATGCGTACCCAGGCGCCGCAGGCCTGACCGGCGTTGCTCCATGCATAGGCCAGGCCCCGGTTGACCGCCTCGTCGAGGTCGGCGTCGGGCAGGACGATGTGGGCTGCCTTGCCGCCCAGTTCGAGCGCGACACGCTTGACGGTCGCGGACGCCGCCACGGAAGCCCGCTTACCCGCCGCGGTGGAACCGGTGAAGGAGACCATGTCGATCCCCGGATGCGCGGAGATGGCCTCACCCACCACCGGACCCGTGCCGTGCACGACGTTCAGGACACCCGGGGGAAGCCCTGCATCAGTAGTGATCTCCGCGAAGATCCGCGCCGTCAGCGGCGCCAGTTCGGACGGCTTGAGCACCACGGTGTTGCCCGCCAGCAGGGCCGGCACCACCTTGGTGACCAGCTGCTGCAGCGGGAAGTTCCAGGGAGTGATGGCGCCCACCACACCGATCGGCTCGCGCACGACCAGCGAGTTCGCCACCTCCTCGGTCCACGGGAATTCCGCCGCCGCGCTGATGGCGGCGCTCGCCGCGAGCACCGGAAGCCCTGCCTGCGCCATCCGCGCGAAGGAGATAGGAGCGCCCATTTCGGCCGTGATCGTCGCCGCGATCTCCTCCGAGCGCTTCTGCATCCCCTCCACGACGCGGCGGAGCACAGCCACCCGCTCCCCGGGGGCTGTCGCCGCCCATCCGGGGAAGGCCGCGGTGGCCGCGTCCACCGCGGCGTCGACGTCCTCGGCCGTGCCCTGCGGCACCGCCGCGACGACGGCGCCGGTGGCCGGATTGATCACGTCGAGGACCGGGCCGGTAGCAGGGACGGCCCGCCCACCGATCCAGTGAGCAGGAGCGGGGAAGGTGAAATCACTCAAATCGTTCATGCACGTAAGGAAACGTCGATGCTCCCCGGCTACCCAGAGACAACCTGTCCCGTGATCTGCGCCACAACTCCACCGGGCGGCATCTGGATCACGCTGACGCAGGCCGGAGCACGGTGCCACAGGCCGGACGCTTGCCGATGTACCGCCCCGCCGATACCGGGCACGAGCCTCTCCAGGGACCCGGCTCGCCGCACACCCCCGCCCCGGCTCATGGGAGACATGCCCCGCCATCGGTCGTGTCCCCCCATACGTCGCCCCCCTACCGGCCACCTGGGGCCAAGTGCGGTGCCTGCAGGACTGCGCCGGACCGTCCCGCCCGATTGCGTAGACCTGGGTGCTCTGTTACGCGGTCCGGGCCGGCCAGGGCAATCGCTGCAGTCCCGGGCCGGGACCAGGTCAGGACGAGGGGCGGGCTGCGCCCGGACCCATCACCACCAAATCAGGACAAGTCATAGCATGAAGGTGTGAAGGTATTGGTTCCTGACCCGGATGGCTCAGAGCGCGGCCAGGTGCTGGACAACGAGGTAGACCACGCACGCAGGCAGCTGGAGCTGCTTTCGAACGCGGCGTCGATCGGCGCGTCCTTGAACGTGGAAACGACGGCTCAACGTCTGGCCGACCTCGTGGTCCCGGGGCTGGGCGATTTCGCGAACGTGAACCTGGCCAGGGAAATCTACGACGGGGAGGAACCACCGGAGCGGACCGGGGGCGGGGACCTGGCACTGCGTCGCACGGCGCTCGCGCCCGCAGACAGGCAGTGGCCGAATGGCTACGTTCTGGTGGGCGACGATCTTCCGAGTGTCCCTGACCAGACGGTGATAAGGAATTTCCAGGCCGGAAAGGGATTTACGATCTCCGGTCGCTCGCGCTTCACCGCCCTCCAGGACCACAACCCTGACCTGGTCAGGGCCTTCGTCCCGATAGACGGGGATGACGAAGAGCTGTCGTTGCTGTGCGTCCCCCTGGTCACAGAAAGAAGGCGCGACGGTCTTGAACAACCCGGGCTGCTCCTGGGCAGCATCGAAGTATGGCGAAGGAACCCCTTCACCGATGCTGATCTGCGGCTGCTGCAATGGCTCGCCACCTACGCCGCGGTGAGCATAGACAACGCCCGCCGCTACACGCGCGAACATCGCATGGCCCTGGCACTCCAGCAAAGTCTGCTGCCGCAGGCGCGGGTCGTCACGACAGCAGGCGAAACGGCCGGGATCTACCTGCCGTGCGGTACCGGGGCGGCGGGCGGCCTCGGCGGGGACTGGTTCGACGTCATCCCCCTGTCTTCCGCCCGTGTGGCGCTCGTGGTGGGCGATGTCGTCGGCCACGGTGTGCATGCCGCCGCCGCCATGGGCCGGATGCGCACGGCCGTGCGCACGCTCGCCGATCTCGATCTCGCGCCCGACGAGCTGCTCACCCACCTCGATGACCTCGTCATCGAGTTTGCGGAGGGCGACGCGCCCGGTCGGAAGGATATCTCCGGCAGCTCATGCATCTATGCCGTTGTCGACCCGACCACACGGCGCTGCGCCGTGGCCAGTGCGGGGCATCCGCCACCGGCGCTCGTCCGGCCCGACGGCACGGCCGAATATATTCCCCTGACCCCAGGCCCCTTGCTGGGCGTGGGTGGCCTGGCATTCGAGGTTGCCGACGTTGAGCTACGAGACGGCGATGTGCTCGCGCTCTACTCCGACGGCCTGGTCGAACACCCGTGGAACGACATCGACCGCGGGATGGCGGCCTTCCGCGAGCAACTGGCCGCGGCTCACCCCACCGACGGTGATTTGCACGGGGCAGCTTCCCGCCTGGTCGCTGGAATCTCCCCGGACGCGCTGCGCGACGACGTGACCCTCCTGCTCGCACGGGTACGCGGAGTCCCCGACAACAACACCGCGTCATGGGAGATACCGGCCGACCCGGCGGCAGTCGCCGGCAGCCGCCAGAGCGCCGTCGACCGGGTCGGCGCATGGGGCCTTGACGAACTCGCCTTCACCACCGAGCTGGTAGTCAGCGAACTTGTCACCAACGCCATCCGCTACGGCGGCGGCGGCGGCGCGACCCTGCGCCTGATCCGCGAAAACGACAGACTGACATGCGAGGTCTCCGACCCCTCCAGCACCGCCCCACACCTCACGCGCGCCCAGGCCACCGACGAGGGCGGCCGGGGACTGTATATCGCCGCACGGCTCGTCACCCGCTGGGGCGTCCGCTACACCCCCACCGGGAAAACCATCTGGACCGAACAGCGCCTGCACCCGACCGAATGCCACTGCGCGCCCGGCAGCTGAAGTCCGGCTTCTGACCGGCGGGCGAGCGGCTCTGGTCGGTGAGCTACGGCTCTGGCTCACGATCATGCCGTCCAGGAACTGTCCCCAACCTGCGTCCAGGATGCCGCGGTTGAGTCCGGTCTTCGCGGCCCGCTGGTTCTGCAGGAACCCGCTGACCAAACCCAGCGGGGCACTCCATGACAGCCGAACGGAGCTGAGCTGCAGCCAAGAGATATAGATATGCGCCTTTTGCGCCCATTGTGTCCTCAATCACCCCCTGGAGCGATTGACCGCCGGACGCACCGTGTTAGCTCTAATTCGATGTTTCACGAACGACGAACAAAGAGGGAAGGCGGCACACCCCCCGCCCTGACGGCAGCCTTCAGCGAGCAAGTGAGCACTCACCGCAGATAGCAAATCGGAGGCCACACGACATCCATTCAGGCCACCTGAAATCGACTGCCGCTCGAGCACTCAACGCATTCAGGGAAGTCGCACCAGAAAAACCCCCGAAAGAAAGAAAATTGCCGTGAGCAAGATCGCCGACGCCGAGATCGCTGAGTTCATATACCGCGTCGTACATGACGGAAGCAATTACCGCATGACCGCGATGGAAAAACTGCATACAGCGGACATGTCCATCCTCTCCCCCAGCAAGGAGGGGGCGATCACGCGGGCACCACGCGAGGACGTCTTCGGTGAATTTGCCGCCCGGGGAAGCAATGGCGATGCGCCCTTGTCCACGGAATACAAGATTCTGCACATCGAGGAGCAGGGCGACCACGCCACGGCACTTCTGTATCGCCGCATGAGCGATGCCAGTCCCCCATTCCTGTACGAGCTCCGGCTCCGGCGCGATGCTCAGAGCTGGCGCGTGAGCGGTGAGACGGTCACCCCGTGGCCCGACCCGCGTAAGGCCGGCACCTTCCTTCCGCCCAGGCAGAACGCCTGAGCGGAAGGCGGGAAGAACAAGCAGTCCCGAAACGGTGTTCGAGCAGGTCGCCAGACCGGTCGAAGCTGTCATGCGGGTTCGCCCTCGCTGCGGGTGGCGCGCGCGTCACCCTTTGCGAACTGCTGGTCGGGACGCCCTTCATAGCCATGACCGTTCTGCCGCGTCGTCAGCACATGGCCGCGGCGCATCGGATTGCCCGACGCACTCCTGGCCGGTCCACGGACCGGGCGCCGCGATCAGGTGTCCGCCTCGGCTTCGGTGACGTGCTGCCCGATGCCATCGGCTGCGGCCGCGGACAGCAGTGCCGACGTCAGGTGCGGAAACCGGGCGTCGAGGTCATCTCGGCGCAGCGCCACGAAGCAGCGGGTTCCCTCCTGGCGGGTCTGCGTAATGCCTGCGTCGCGAAGGACCTTCAGGTGGTGACTCAGGGTGGACTTGGCCACCGGCGCCCGTAGCTGGCCCCATCCGCGTTCACGGCCATCGGCCAGCAACCGCACGATGCCGAGCCGGGTGGGGTCGCTGAGTGCAGCCAACACGCGAGGCAGGGCGATCTCGCTCGCGCTCGGCGAATGCTCATTCTTCACACTCCTACACTAATCACCTCTTCGATCTTCGATGAACATCGAACAATAAGGATGTATCAGTGATGCCCAGCCGTTTCACCGACCATGTTGTGATCCTGACCGGAGCTGGTTCCGGGATCGGGCGAGCTGCCGCACTGGCGTTCGCGGAGGCGGGGGCGCGGGTGCTGGGAGTGGGGAGACGAGCTGAGGCCCTGCGGGAGACAGCCGCTCTCCATCCGGCCATCGAGACGCTCACTGCCGACATCAGTGCCGCAGGGGCACCCGAACGGATCGTGCGGGCCGCCGTCGATCGATGGGACCACGTCGATGTCCTGGTCAACAACGCCGGAATCCTCGCAATGATGCCCCTGGGCCAGGTGACCGCTGACGGCATCAACCAGGTACTGGCCACCAACGTCACCGCTCCGAGCCTTCTGGCCAGCGCCGCCCTTCCCTACCTGCGCAGCTCCCAGGGGGTGATCGTCAACGTCAGCAGCACGTTCGGGCACAGGCCGATCGCACACGCCTCTCACTACGGTGCCTCGAAGGCTGCGATGGAGCAGCTGACCCGAAGCTGGGCACTGGAGTTGGCACCCGACAACATCCGGGTCAACGCCGTTGCTCCCGGCCCCACCGAAAGCGGAGCACTGGCCGGCGCCGGCTTGTCCGCCACGGAAATCGATCACCTCAAGGACGCCGAGGCGGCTCGCATTCCGTTGGGCCGGCGTGGGGAACCCGATGAAGTAGCCGAGTGGATCCTGCGGCTCGCCGACGCACAGACCGCCTGGCTCACCGGCCAAGTGCTCACGGTCGACGGCGGACTCGAACTCGCCTGATCGTGGCACACATGCCCGGATGACCGATGCTGATCTGTCCGAAGTCGTTCCGAAGCTCAGGCGACTCGGGCTTCACGCGAGGTCCGCCGGCAGCGGGGCATCCCGGCCGCCCGTCGCCGACCGCGAGCCACGTGGACCGCACTCCACGCGTGTCTGGACAGCCCGCCCTCACCGGTACGTTTGCCGGTTGGTGTCGAGGAACCGGCCGGTTGCGGCCCTCCGCTCGCACACTTCAGTCCCGGCCGAACGCCCGGCGGACGGTCGTCGTCACGGAGGGGTCGTCGATGTCGAGTTCTTTCTGGACATCGGAGAGTTTCTGTGCCGCAAGGGCCTCACGCCAGGCCACGTCGCCCCGGTACATTGCGCGTTTGACGGCGCAGGCAGTGGACCCGTCGCCGCCTGTGCTCAGCTCGCCGATCTTCCCGCACTGACGAATCTCCGTGCAGCGGAAAAGGGTGCCGTTTCCTTCGATGGCCAGCACGACATCGAGCAGGGAGATCGAGTCCGGGTCGCGGGCCAGCCTGAATCCACCGCGCGGCCCCGGGGTGGACGTCAGAAGTTCGGCCTTCACCAGCGACTGCAGTTGCTTGTTGTGGTAGGCCACAGGCAGCCCGTGCCCGGCAGCGAGCTGGGCGCTCCCCACGGGTTTGTCATCGCCGAGCATCGCCAGGTTGAGCAGTGTATGGATGGCCCACTCAACGCCCTTACTCATATGCATAAACAAGACATTATATGTCCTGAATTGACGATGTCAACCCATCCCTGACCCTGCTCACGCCCCCGTCCGGACCCGCCCGACGGCACGACCCGCGCGGCGCAATGGGCGTCCGTCCCGCCGCGCCCCAGCCCGCAGCACTGCGGAGCGCATGACGGCACGCCTTCCTTCCACCCCCGGATCTCGCCACCCAAGGGGCGATGCGTCGGCGAGGCGGCCCAGGCGACGCAACGCGGCCGGAGCGGGGCGAAGCGCGACGCCGAGCCCGCCACCGGACCGGCGACCCCCACCTCTCGACGACCACAGGTCTCGCACGCGGCCCACCCCCGACCAATCCTTGACATCCAATATCCTGGATACGTACTGTCCTCAATACCTGCTTCTGGCGGGTGGCCCGGCCGCCCTCCTCCGCCTCACTCATGCCGATGCGGAGGACGCCGCAGCATGCGGTCACAGGTACGAGAAGGCACTCACGCCTCGATTGCAGAGCAAGAAGGAGAATCTCGATGAAGAACATCCTCGTTATCGGTGGCGGCTACGCCGGTGTGTGGAGCGCGGCCGGCGCGGTGCGCACCGCTCGCGAGAACGGGATCCCGGAATCAGAGCTTCAGGTCACCCTGGTCAGCGGTGGTGACGACCTGATCGTGCGGCCGCGGCTGTACGAAGCCGATCCTGAGAAGATGCGTGTGTCCCTCGACCGGATTCTCGGACCGATCGGCGTGCACCGTGTCGCCGCGACGGTGACGGGCATCGACACGGAGAACCGGTCCGTCACAGCCATCGGCAGGGACGGCCAGCCTTCCGTCCTCACGTACGACCGGCTCGTCCTGGCAACCGGTAGCCGGCTGATCCGGCCCGATTTCCCCGGGGCCGAGGCGATGTTCAACGTCGATACTCTCCCCGCAGCCACCGCATTCGACAATCACCTGCGGCGCCTGCCGGAAATGACGCCCCGCGCGGGCCGCTTCACCGCGGTTGTGGTCGGTGCGGGAATGGTCGGCATCGAGGTCGTCACCGAGATCGGCAGCCGCCTCAAGGCCGCCGCCGCCGCTGCGGGCAGCACCGATGAGGTGCGCGTCATTCTGGTCGAGCGCGCCGATGTCCTCAGCCCTGAGCTCGGTGCCGGACCGCGTCCGCACATCGCAAGCGCCCTGGAGTCCCTCGGGGTCGAACAGCGGCTGAACCGTACGGTGGAGTTCGTCACCGAGAACGAGGTGCGTCTCTCCGACGGAGAAGTCATCCCCACGGCAACCGCGGTGTGGACGGCGGGCATGACCGCCAGTCCGCTCACCGCGCAGATCCCGGCCGAGCGCGACCGCCTGGGCCGTCTCCACGTCGACGAGTTCCTGCGGGTCGTCGGGGTCCCGGACGTCTACGCGGCCGGCGACACGGCGGCCGCTGCCGCGGAGGAGGGCAACACCGTCCTGCAGAGTTGCCAGCACGCCCAGCCCCTGGGAAGGTTCGCCGGTCACAATGTCGCGGCCGGCCTGTTCGACGTGGACCAAGTGGTCTTCTCTCCCGTCGACCCGTACGGAACGGTCCTGGACCTGGGGCCGGCCGGCGCCATGGTCTGTCAGGGATGGGACCGTCAGGTCGCCATGACCGGCCAGGACGCCAAGGGCGTCAAGGTGGCCATCAACACCCAGATGATCTACCCTCCCGTCGATGACGCCGTCGCCCTGCTCAAGCAGGCCGACTACCGGTACTCGCCCATGGCGTAGCCTGCCCGGTCGCCCCGGCAGCAGCTTCGCCGGGCCGTTGATGCCTACGGACCCGGATGAGGCCGCAGGGCGGCTGCACTCAGAACCTGCCTGATGAGACGCTGTTCGCGGCGATCATCCACGTGCTCGTGAGCGGGTGCGCCTGACAGGCTCTGCCGCCCTGCTTCGGGGCAGGACGGATCAGGGAGCCGCCCTGCCCGATGTCGCCGTGTGCGTGCATCTGCGCGCGCTCGCTCACTGCTGGCCGAGCCTGATGCGTTCGGTGAGGCCGCCGACCTCGCTGCCGAGTTTCTGCACGAGGCCGGCAAGGGAGGCCAGGGCGGACTCGATATCGACCACTGCGGCTGCGTGCTTGTCCGTGGTGGCTGCGTACTCCAGCTGTGCCCACACAGCTGCTTCGGCCACCAGCGCGTTGCGCTGGGGACTGGCGACCGGATGCTCGGATGCTTGGGCAAGCAGTTCGCAGGCCTTGTGGCCGGGGGCGCTGTCGGTCATGGACGAAATCCTTTCAGCGGGCCCAAGCCTACGAGCGGGTTTCGGACGGTGGATATCAACACGCAGGTGTCCCGGACCTGTTGAACGGGGCACCGGCGTGTTCCCAGAGCCACATTCCTCCGCGCCGCCCCAGCCCGTCGAGGAAGTCGTTGGCGATCTGGTGGGCGCTTCCCCTTCGCGACCGCGGCTTCCCCACGAAGCCTGCGCACGAGCCCGCATCGCCCTGTCCAGCGTTGAACACCAACCCCGAAGGATCCCCCATGTGGGACTCGACCTGATCAACGGCGTCCCCGCGCACGTCCCTGTTCGTGCACGTCGTCGTGGTCCTGGTGCCCTGACAGCTCTTGCGCTCGTGCTGTGTGCGATCTGGCCCTCGGTCATGCGCCGGTTCGGTCTCGCCTTGCTGACCCTCGCCCTGGTCTCACTGATCAGCGTGCCGCTGACGACGGACGCCGGCGAGTGGCTGGAGCGGCACGTGGACAGCAATGCCCTGGTCCGCAAGCACGCCGAGCTCGGCGACGAACTGCTCCCCTGGGCCATCGCACTGTTCCTGCCGGCCACCGCGGTGTGGTGGTCCTACCGCCGCGCCGCCAACCTCACGCCCGACGCGATGGGATCCACCAGCAGCCCAGTGGCCGCACCGCTGCGCATCGCCGCCGCCGTACTGTCCCTCGTCATCGACATGAGCGCGGGCGTACAGGTCTACCGAATCGGCGACTCCGGCGCCAAAGCCGCATGGCACGACGGCTACTCAGCCACCGCCCACCCATGCCGCGGCTGATACGCACTTACTGCGACGCGCCCCCGGCCGAGGCGGCTGGCGCTGGAGATGCCCGGAGTGGCCTCGTTCACTTCTGGCCAGCGTTTATCGATCAGTTGCAGCAGCGGTTGGCGATCTACCGGGAGCAGTCGATGGGTCTCCACCGTAGCGACGCGGTCTTTGCCGGGCCGGGGTGGGGCTACGGGTGTCCATAGCTGCAACGGTAGATCCGCTGTGGCAGTCGGGCAGCCGCTGTCGGCACGCGTGCGGGAAACCCGCAGGAAGGTGCGCGGGGATGGCGCAGCCTCGGGCGACATATGTGCGGTGCAGGTGCAGGGTCTTACGGATACGCAGTGCGGGTCGGCACCGATGTGCCCGCCGCCGTCGGGGCCGATGCTCAAAGGGATTACTTCGTGCATTCCCTCTCCCCTGAAGCAGCCCCTCATGACCCGATCCGCTCACCCGCTCCCCCGGACCGGCACCGGCACCGGCACCCGTAGGCCGAAGCGCCCAGGCACACAGGTGGGTACCGGCCGCCGCGGGTGGCATCTGCGTCACTTCCCGTGCCGCCTGCTGGCGGGCGGCATCCTCACTCAGGCTGCGGTCCCGGTCGCGCTGATCACCGCCATCACTCTGGCCGCCACCTTCGCCCCCATGGCCGTCCACCTGTCCCCTCTCCTGGTCGCTGCCCCCACCTCCACGGCAGCGTTCGCCGGCTCCCGTTTCACCGCGGGCACCGCCGTGGCCGCCAGCGCGGCAATGTTTGTCATCGACCGCCACGACGGCCTGCTGCATTCACCGCTCCTGCCGATCCACATCTCCGCCCTACTGGTGGTGTCGGCCTTCGTCGTCGCCGCCCGGGCCCTGCACGACCGCGACCTGAGAGAACTGACCCAGGTACGCGCGGTGGCCCAAGCAGCCCAGCGGGTCGTGCTGCGCCCCCTGCCCCGGCAACTGGGCCCGCTGCGCGTCGCCTGTACGTACCGAGCGGCCGCGGCACACGCCCTGGTCGGCGGCGACCTGTACGCCGCCGCCCGGACCGGCCGCGCGACCCGCTTCCTCATCGGCGACGTCCGCGGCAAGGGCCTGCCCGCCGTCGAGGACGCCTCCGCCCTTCTCGGCGCCTTTCGCGAAGCCGCCCACCAGCACGCCACCCTTCCCGAACTGACTGCCGCCCTGGAGAGCAGCATCCGCAGACACCTGGCGCAGCTCACCGACAGCGACCCCGAGAGCAGCGAGCACTTCATCACCGCGCTCCTGGTAGAAATCCCCGACGACGCGCCCCTCATCCACGTCATCAGCTGCGGGCACCCCTCACGCCTGCGGTGCCACCGCGGCCAGGTGACCGCCCTGCCTGCACCTCACCCCGCACCACCCCTCGGGCTGGCCAGCACCACCCCCGACACCTACCACGTCGACACCTTCGAGTTCGGCCCCGCAGACACCCTGCTGCTCTACACCGACGGCGTCATCGAAGCCCGCAACACCACCGGCGCCTTCTATCCGATCCTCGACCGGGCCTCCACCTGGACCTGGGAATGCCCACACAACCTGCTACGACACGTCAACCACGACGTGGACACCCACACCGGCGGACACCTCCAGGACGACCTCGCCCTGGTCGCCATCCAGCGCACCCCCACTCCGGACACCGGCCAGGACCCGAGCCTCCCCCAGCCACCCCACCCCACGGAGGCCCACCCGTGACGCGCCCAGTGCTCCCGGAACGACACACCATCTATGGAAAGGCGATGACGACGATGACCGTCAGTCGACTGAACGGGGGGCTGTGTGCGCTGCTCATCGTCTACATAGGTGCGTCGTGCGCCGTGCAGCTCCAGGACTCCGCAGGCGGCCTCGTCCGCTGGTCGGGGTTCTCCGTGCTCGTCCCCGTCACAGCCGCCGCCCTCCTGCCCCTGCGGCGCTCCCTGATCATCGGAGTCTGCACGCTGGCTGCCACCATCGCCATCTACGGCTTCGCCATCCACGGGGTATCGGCCGGCGGCCGGACGGTCGTCATCACCGCAGTCGCACTGTCCTTCGCCTTCGGCCTCGTCGTCTGCTGGGCGCGGCCGCATCTGCTGCACACGCCCGCCACAGCCACCCGGAACCAGCCCAGCCTGCCCCGCCCTGCCGGCCGGCAGGCCGGTAGCGCCCCCGGCACGCCGCGTGCGGTTCCGGCCGCACCACGCGGCATCCTTCCCGAAGCGTTGCCGCAACCCGCGGTGGTAGAGCTGGCGGGCCACTACCGGACCGGGTCCGGCCAGCTTGGCATGCGTGCCCATTGGCTCGACGCCATCCCGTTGTCCGGCGCCCGGGTCGGACTCGTCGCCGGCGCCGTGGCCGGGCCGGGCGCCGACGCCACCGCCTCCGAACTCCGCACCGCGGTACGCACGCTGGCCGACATGGACCTGCAACCCGAGGAACTGCTCACCCATCTCGACGACGTCCTCGCCCGGCTCCGCCCCGACACCCGCCCCAGCCACGACACCCAGACCACCAGCACCGTCAGCGCCCAATGCCTGTACGCGGTCTACGATCCCGCCTCCTCCCGCTGCACACTCGCCAGCGCCGGAAGCCCCTCACCCGCCGTCATCACACCCGACGGCACGGTCAGAGCCCTCGACCTGCCCGAAGGCCCACCCCTGGGACACACAGATCTGCCCTTCGAAGCCACCGAGATAGACCTCCCCGAAGGCAGTCTGCTCCTGCTGTACACCGGAACCGGCACCAGCGCCCAGGAACCCGGCAGCCAGGAGCTGCTCAGCGCACTCGCCCGGCCCCCGTCCTGCCTGGACGCCACCAGCCGATCCGCCCTCGACGCCCTGCTCCACGCTCCCCACACCCAGGTCGCTGTCCTCGCCGTCCGCACCCACGCCCTGGACACCCGCACCGTCGCCACCTGGGACCTGCCGGCCGACCCGGCTGTTTGTAAGCACTTGTTCTGGCCCCACCGCACGGATCAGAAGTGGCCCCACTCGTTCGGTCCCGTTCGGGCGAAAAGACGCAGCTACAGGGGACGGTGGGCACCCCCCGTCGAACGTGCGAGTGGAGCCAAAACAGGTCCGTACACCGGGGCCAACCGAGGTGCTTACAGACAACCCGGCCGCCGTCTCCCACGCCCGCACCCACATCGCGGAGAAACTGACCGACTGGGGCCTGACGGACGCCGCCACCACCGAACTCATCGTCAGCGAACTGGTCACCAACGCCATCCGCCACGCCAAGCCCCCCATCCAACTACGCCTGATCCACCACGCCGGCAGCCTGGTCTGCGAGGTCGCCGACGGCAGCAGCACCTCGCCACACCTGCGCCGGGCCCGGACCTTCGACGAAAACGGGCGCGGACTGTTCATCGTCGCTCAACTCGCCGAACGCTGGGGAACCCGCCACAACCACCACGGCAAGACCATCTGGGCCGCGCACACACCCGCACCCGACCAGCCCACCACGGCCTGAGCCTGTCCTACCTTCCGGGCGCGTCAGAGACAGAGCCGGCGACTTTCTGTCAGCCCCTCAGATCTGCGTGCCGGCCGGTTCCAGTCGGACCACGATCCCCTTCGGTATCGGGGTGTTGCTGATGTCGGCCACGCTGCCCTTGCCGATGCCGAGCGTCTCCAACCATCACCGCAGCCGGCATCGACCAGCTCGCGCTCATCCGCGGCACCGACATCAACGAAAGGGCAACCGCCGTCAAAATCCACGACAGCGAAACCCACCGCCGATGCCGGCTCTACCCCCTGCCCACTTGGGCTCGCCCCCTCGTACACGCCGCCGGCGCTGTGTCGGATGATGCTGGAGCAGCCGGCCTACCGTCGGGCTCAATGCCCGCCGCACCCCGGCTGCACGCGGTAAGACATGCGCCGAGAAACACTGTGCTCATCAGGGCAAGGCGGCGTGCTGTCACGGCAGGTACTCCAGCTGCTCAGTGGCTAATACCACCTCAGACGCTGATCTCAGAGGGCAAGCACGCCCTTGACAAGCCAGTCGTCACGACTCGTCGTCTTACTCGTACATCGCGGCGGCCCGCAGGGCATTGCCGATGAACTCCCAGTCCGGCCCCGGCAGCTCCTCACCGTGAGCGCGGTGATAGCCCGCTGAATGCTTGATCCAGGCTGCCATGGATTCGAGATACAGCTCCAGGCTCGGCTTTTCCCAGCCAGCGCCGGGCGTCCGGTCGTTTGCGCCGTGGTCCGGGCGGCTGCGCGCCCTCGGCGCGCTGCGACACCGGCGGCCCGCCTCCTCCCCTGCACAGCCGAGCTCTCATGAATCTATGAATTGCGAAATTCTGCAATTCATTACATGCTGTGTTGGCTGTGTCCGCACGTAGCCGCGGGCACGGCACCAGATGACTCCCCGGGGTATCGGGGTGGTGAAGGGAGTCCGCAACCGTGCCGGTTCCGCTCTATCAGGCCAAGGCCGAGTTCTTCCGGATGCTCGGGCACCCGGTCCGCATACGCGTACTGGAACTGCTGCAGGACGGGCCGATGCCGGTACGCGACCTGCTCACGGCGATCGAGGTGGAGCCCTCCGCACTGTCCCAGCAACTGGCCGTGCTGCGCCGCTCGGGCATCGTGGCCTCGGCCCGTGAGGGCTCGACCGTGGTGTACGAGCTGGCCAGCGGGGATGTCGCGGAGTTGATGCTGGCCGCGCGGCGGATCCTGACGGAGATGCTGGCCGGGCAGAACGAGCTCCTGGCCGAGTTGCGGAAAGCCGAGGTCTCGGCACGGTGAGCACGCTCCTTACCCGCTCCTTGGACCGGGTGTGGTCGCTGCTGCCCGCCCGCGCCGATTTCGCCGTCATGGGCCGCAACCCGCGCCGCGATCTGCTCGCCGGCCTCACCGTCGCGATCGTCGCGCTGCCGCTCGCGCTCGGCTTCGGCGTCTCCTCCGGGCTCGGCGCCGAGGCCGGACTCGCCACCGCCGTGGTCGCCGGCGCGCTCGCCGCGCTGTTCGGCGGCTCCAACCTCCAGGTCTCCGGGCCGACCGGGGCGATGACGGTCGTGCTAGTGCCGATCGTCGCCCAGTACGGGCCGGGCGGTGTGCTGACCGTCGGGCTGATGGCCGGTGTCCTGCTGATGGCGCTCGCCCTGCTGAGGGCTGGCCGGTACATGCGCTACATCCCGGCCCCCGTGGTGGAGGGCTTCACCCTTGGCATCGCCTGCGTCATCGGTCTCCAGCAGGTCCCCAACGCGCTCGGTGTGGCCAAGCCGGAGGGCGACAAGGTCCTGGTGGTGACCTGGCGGGCCGTCGAGGAGTTCGTACGCACCCCGAATTGGACCGCGGTCGCCCTGGCCCTCGCCGTGGCGGCCGTGATGCTGCTCGGCGCCCGGTGGCGCCCCACCATCCCGTTCTCGATCGTCGGGGTCGTCGCCGCAACGCTCGCCGCCCAGCTCTTCCACCTGGGCGCGGCCGCCCCGATCGGCGACCTGCCGTCCGGGCTGCCCGCGCCGTCGCTGGCCTTCCTCGACCTGTCCGCACTGGGTCCGCTGCTCGCCCCGGCCGTCGCGGTCGCCGCGCTGGCCGCGTTGGAGTCGCTGCTGTCGGCGACCGTCGCGGACGGGATGACGGTGGGGCAGAAGCACGACCCTGACAAGGAATTGTTCGGGCAGGGCATCGCGAACCTGGCCGCCCCTCTGTTCGGCGGCGTCCCCGCCACCGCGGCGATCGCCCGTACCGCCGCCAACGTCCGAACCGGCGCGGGATCCCGTCTCGCCGCCCTCACCCACGCCGCCGTCCTCGCGGTCATCATCTTCGCCGCCGCCCCGCTCGTCTCCAAGATCCCTCTGGCTGCGCTGGCCGGGGTGCTGTTGGCGACCGCGATCCGGATGGTGGAGGTCGGTGCGCTGCGGGCGATGGCCCGCGCGACTCGCTCGGACGCGATCGTGTTGGTGTTGACCGCCGTTGCCACGCTTGCCCTCGATCTCGTCTACGCGGTCATCATCGGCCTTGTCGTCGCGGGCACCCTGGCGGAGGGTGTTCACTTCCTTGTGTAAGAGATGATCTTGTTGGGTGCTGGTCGGGCCCCGGCTGACACCAGGAATGTGACGCACAGTGAGTGAC
>NZ_JBEXID010000113.1:0-15908 GCF_040608395.1 Streptomyces sp. NPDC005181 | reverse complement strand
AGTGACACGCCACTTCGGCGTGCCCACAGGCATATCCGCAGGTCAACCTACATATTCGTGCCCTAGTCGGCACCGCCAACTGTGGAACTCAGGCTCGGCCCGAGCGAGCGCTCTCAATAGCCTCCATCGGGGCGCGGCGGCAGGTGCCTCCCGAAGCCGGGTTCTGGCTCACTTTCCGTGAACTGAGCACGCTCGGTGATGATGATCTTGGTGTGCTGTGTTTCTGGCCTGGGTCGATGCACTTGTTGAAGACCACCAGCCGACCAGAGCTTCGGTTGGCCTGGGATACTTCGGGCCTGTGACTTCTTCAGACATTGCCCGGCAGGTCCATGCTGCTTCCCACCTGACTGGTGATTTTGTGCTCCGCTCGGGCCGTCGGGCCTCGGAGTACTTCGATAAGTACCGCTTTGAGAGCGACCCCGTTCTCCTCGATTCCATTGCCCAGGCGATGGTCGCGCTCGTACCGAAGGGCACTGAGGTGCTGGCTGGCCTTGAGATGGGTGGCATCCCGGTGGTCACCGCGCTCGGCCGGCATACTGGCCTTCCCTGTGCCTTTGTCCGCAAGCAGGCCAAGTCGTATGGAACGTGCCGCCTGGCTGAAGGCGCGGACATTGCCGGGCGGCGAGTGCTGGTCGTGGAAGACGTGGTCACCAGCGGTGGTCAGATTGTGCTGTCCACCACCGACTTGCGTGCTCTGGGTGCAGACGTTCGCGAGGCACTCTGCGTCATCGACCGCCAGCAGGGCGGGGCTGAGGCTCTTGTGGCCGAGCGAATCCAACTGCTGGCACTGCTGACTGCGGATGATCTGAGAACCGCTGTCTGAGGCAAAGAGGCATCCGCATGGGTCAGTCAGGCGAGGAGGGCTCGTTTCCGAAAGAGAGAGAAGCCCGCGCGGCCGAACATCTGCCGCTAGAGCATCTTGATGCGTTGACGTGTCCTTCGACGACGCCGAAGCTCCAGGGCAGTGTGAGGCGATTCCACCCGCATTACCCGAGCCGCCGCCGTCCGTGACGCCGGTCGAGCCGCCATCCGTGCCACCGCTAATCCCGCTGCTTGGCGCCGGTCGGGCCGTTGTCGATACCCCAACAGACCGGTGCGCAAGGCCCCGACACCGATCAGGCCAGGTGGCGTGACCCGCGGCTCGCCCTCACTCCGGCACCTTGCAACGACAGCATCCCAACTCAAATATCTGATCAGGCTTGCATGAGAGACGCCTGTGTCGATACCGTTCAGGAACGGCAGACGCCCAGACCCCGGGGAGGCAAACAATGTTGCTCACGACGGGACAGGCCGCCGAGGAACTGGGCTGCGCGATCACCACCTTCCGCCGCCTCGTCAACGCAGGCGTGCTTCCCGGACTTTCCCGCCGCGGCGTCCGTGTGATGACGCCTCTCTGGGTCGTCCAGGCCCTGCAGGAACGCCCTCACACCCCCGTGCGCCACCTGGATGCCAAAGAACTCGGGGTGCTGCGCGTTGACGTGGCACGCCGCGTCCACGACAGCGACCGGCAGTGGATCGGATACTCATCCGGCCTCGGCCCCGAGGATCTCCTCAGAAGCCTGAAAGGCTGGTGGCGCTGCGACGCCGCCAGCGTGGCCGCCGGGGGAGTGCTGCCGGTAACCCTGTCGGGCTACGTGGTGGCCGTCCTGACCGGCTTGGACACCTGGGAGAAAGGCGAGGGTGGACGACACGCATTTCCGGAAGCAGTCCTCGCCGGATACCTCACCGATCTGGCCACCCCCGTCAAGCACCTGACCGCGCCGCAGCAAGCCGACCGGGACGTGGCGGACCTCCTCCTGGGCACCCGTCTCACGTCGCACTCGGGCGGCGCGATCGCATACGTCGCAACCGGTAACCGTTCCGCCAACTAACCTGCAGGCACAAGGGATCGTGATGGACGCAAAGACCTACAACGCGCAACTGGCCGAGCTGCGCGCCTTGCGCGACGACATCAAGAAGACCCAGGCCACGCTCGCGAAACTGGAAGCGGACCGCGCCCGGCAGATCACCGCGCTGGCCGGATACGAGAAGGCGAAAGCCGAACGAATCGCACCCGCAGCCGGACTCAGCCTCGCTGACGTCGTGGCGATCGCCCCGATCCTGGCCCCGAACCGGCTCGCCGGCAACGCATCAGCAGCGGATGCCGCTGCAGTGTCTCCGGCGGACGAACCCGCCGCAGAGACGGCACCGGCCAACGCCGCCGAAGAGGCACCCGCCCAGGCTGGGACAGTTGCCCCGGCCATGACCCGCCCGGCCCCCGAGCCAGCGTCGGAGCCCGAACCGCCCTCAGCACCCCCCGCTGCTGCTCCGCCGGCAGTGGCACCGCCGACTGTGCCGACTCCTCCCACCCGTACTGGGGAGCAGCGGACTCTTCCCGGAATCCCTCAAGGCTCCGACGGGGACCAGTGGTTCACCCACACGGCGAACCTGGCCTCCACGCAACCCAACTTCACCCAGCAGGCCCGCAGCACGGTCTTCCTCGACACTGATGCGGGCGTCCTGGTCCACCGCGACCAGACCTTCCGCCTGGACCTGCCGACCGCTAGTGCCGCCGAAATCCTGAACACGGTCTTCCACGTCCTGCCCGGCGGCGTCGAACGGATCTACGTCACCGCGGGAGCTCCCTGGCACCGCCAGGCCGACCAGTACCCCTTCCTCAAGGACGCGGTCGCAGCCTGGCTGAACGCCCCGACACCGGGCTGGCGCACCGACACCGGTCGCGGCAAGGATCGCATGGCCGGGCACTTCGTCCACCCCCGCAACCCCGTCGGCCGCTACCAACGGGCGGACGGCGAGCAGCATGTCGAAATCCGTTCAGCGGGGGAGTGGTTCGACACTGAAGGCGCCGAACCCGCCATCATCCGGGACGCGTTCGTCCTGCTGTGGAAAGCCTTGCGCCATCACTGGCCCGATGCCGTCCTCATGGGATCCCCCTCCCAGACCGGCCGCGATCTGTGGACCCGCACCATTCCCACCAAGGGCCAGTACGCCGACGGCTACCCCGTTCTCTCCGAAGAGCTCCGCGGCCTGTTCCACGCCACCGCCGGACAGGGCCGCACCGAACTCATCACCCCGCCCCGCGTCCCTGAACAGCTCCCCGGCCTGGTCGAGTACGACCGCACCTTCGCCTACGCCAAACACACCTGGAAATCCGGAGTCGGCACACCCCGCCGCGTCACGGCCGCCACCTTTGCCTCCTGGTCCCAGAAGGAACAGACCAAGGCCCTGTTCGGCTGCGGCCACTGGCACGTCCGCGTCACCGTCCCCGATACCTGGGACCACGTCGGGATCCTCCCCGCGCCCGCCCCCGGTGACCGCGCCTGGCACTACCCCAGCACCCCCGGCACCACGTTCACCACCTGGGCCGGCGGACCCGAAATCCACACCGCCCTGTCCAACCCCCGCGGCCCGTGGAAGATCGAGATCCTCGACGGCATTCTCTTCGACGACGGTAAACCACTGGACGACTGGTCCAAGAAACTCAAAGAGGCCTGGGCTTCCCTCACCGCACAAGCCGACCTCAACGGCGACCCTGCACAGCGCACCGCCGCCCACCTCGCCTCCCGCGCCGTACGCGCCATCCTCCTCTACGGCATCGGCGCCTTCGCTCAACGACCGCGCACCGTCACCGGCACCACCCCTCGCACCGCAGAGCGCGACGTCCCCCCGGACGCCGAAATCATCGGCTTCGACAACGACACCATCACCTGGCAACGCCCCACCGGCTTCACCCGCGACCCCAACGCCCACCCCGAATGGGCCGCCCACATCTGGTCCTCCGCCCGCGCAGCCCTGCTCTCCCAGCGACACCGCGACGACGACACCTACGCCGGGGCCCTCCACGCCCCGCCCGGCACCGTCATCGCCTTCCGCACCGACGCCGTCTACCTCACCCAGCCCCAGAACTGGCCCTACCACGGGCAGCCCGGCGACTACCTCCACAAAGGCCACCTCACCGGCCCCGTCCCCGCACCCACCACCGAAGACGAACTCCTCGCCTTGCGCGACCACGCCCGCACAGCCCTCCACCAACCCCGCACCAACCAGGAGGCCTGATGCCACCCCGTCCCCGACGCCGGACCGCGGAACCACAACTCAACGAAGCAGCCCGACTCGCCGACCAGCTCCAGGCCCACGGCTACACCAAACGCGACATCGCCCGCATCATCAACCGAGACCCCTCCCTCGTCTCCCAGTTCTACACAAAACACAAAGGCGCAGCCTTCGTCCCCGCCCTCACCCACGTCCTCGCCGCCGTGCAAACCGCGGGCATCACCGACACCACCGAACTCGCCGCCCTTGCCGCACGGCACATCACCCGCCGCACCACTGCCGCCGGCACCAGAGCCCGCGTCCGCACCAAAGCCGTCCTCATCACCCCCACCGGAACCGGCACCGGCCGAGCAGGAGCACAAGCCATCGCCTCCGGCTCCGCCCGCCTACGCCCCCTCATCGCCGAAGCCGCCCGCCAAGGCCTCCGCATGGCCTTCACCGTCCGCATGGCCAAGACCAGCTACCTCCACGCCTCCGGCAGCCGCACCGACTCACCCGGCATCCGCCGCGACGTCATCCAACGCGCCGACCACACCGAAGAACGCTCCTACGGCTCCGCCACCACCGGCGGCTTTAACGCCGCAGACTTCGCCCACCGCGTCGACCAAGCAGGCGGCGACGTCACCTCAGCCGTCCACCGATGGCTCGTCGAAAACGGGCGCATCCGCACCGACGCCCACATCACCCACCTCGAGATCCGCACCTGGCGCCCCCGCTGACCAGCACGGCCAGGGGGCCCTTCAGCCCGCTCCGGCACAAGACCGCTGACCAGCGCGGAGCTTGGCAGCCACTGGTCCCGATGCTGGAGGAGCCGCTACGTCTGCATACCCATCAGACGGGCACCGAGAACTGTCCGACCGTTCTTACTGCCCCCGTCCCCTCGGTAAGGGTTTTCACTTTTCTGTTCTTGGGCGCGTCAGTATCGGTCACCGTGAAGACGATTCACGTTCTTGTAGAGGGGCTTGTTCTCGCCGCACGCACCGCCAGTGATGCTTGTGGGCGAACACGCCGCCGACAATCAGGGATATCCAGCCAGCATCGGTTAGCCTGCCTCGGCCTGCATTAGATTCATGCCAGGTCGACCAAGCATGAACGAACTCCCAAGCCCAAATTGCCATTGCTATTAGGATGAAAAGGAGTGACAACTTCCCTGCTCGCGTGGAAAAGATGGGCCTTCTGAGCACAGTGCAACCTCCAGGAGATCTGAACTTCGGGCTCTACTGATGTCATATGTAGCAATACCCGTAAAAGTTGGCCGGTGAGGTCGTCAGATCCGCGACCGAGGTGGGTGCCTCGCCTGTGCTGACTGGGTCACCCGCAGGACATAACTGCCGCAATGTGCGCAGTGTCTAGAGATAGTACGCACGAGTAGAGCCCTGCTGTGCCAGTCGAGCGATGTCTCACTCTCCCCCTTAGGGTGAGGAATCAGCAGATGCGGGGGCATGCGACGACGAGGCTCATGGGCGCTGTCACTGCTGAACCGTCGTGCGGCTCACCCGGGCCTGCTCGGGGGACAGGGCCCGGGGGACCAGGACCGGAACGGCAGGCATGGACGGGCCGTCAGAGGGCCTCGTCCATCGACTTCGAACGGGACACTTGTGGCTGCTCATGAACTGCCCGGTTACGAAGTTCAGATAAGGGCATCGGAACCGAAGTCCTCGCCGGAGTCAGTGGTGAGCGCTGCGTACAGCTCGGGGTCAGCGTGCACCTCGGCGGTGTGCCGCCACTCGGTGATGAGCTGCGCGACGTCGGCGGTGTTGTCCAGCTCGGTAGCAGCGCCCAGGGCGCCGACCAGCTCGACGGAGAACTCGCGCACTTCGTGTGCTGGGAGGTAGCGCGCCCACGGGAACGCAGCAGGCAGCACATCCAGCACCAGACTGCGGCCCGCCGGCGTGCGCATCATCTCCACGAACATGCGGCTCATCACGCCCATGACCTCGCGATCCTGCTCGGCGCGCGCGGCCGTGGTCAGCACCAGGTCCTCGGCACCCCGACGCCGGAGCACTATCCGGCGGTCACCCCGAAGCGTGGCCAGTGTCGCCTTCGGTCTGTTCAGCAGATCCGACAGGCTGATCTCCACCACAGTCATAAGTCGAACATTAGTTGACAAGTCCGGGTGAGGAGGAGCGTCGAGCTCGCGCGTGCCCTTCTCTACAGTTGTGATGGGCGGTTTCCGCCAGCGGACCCGGGAGCACGCCAGTCCTAAGGCTTCGGCGCGGATTCCCGGGTCGAGCCTCAGCGCAGGTAGCGCTCGAACCCTGCTTGGAGCAGCGGTGCGGCGGCACCCTTGATAACCTCTGTCAGAACTTGAAGGGGCACTCGCCACGTTGTGGCCACTGCCCCTCTCTTTTGCCCGCACACCAATGACGTGCGGGCTTTTTGCGCATTCCATATCGATCCAGCGGCGCGTCAGGGATCACGTCCGGGCTTCGGCTGCCCTGACGCGAGGCGGCAGTACGTCAGCAGGCGTCTGCTATCGGCACAGGGAGCTTTCGTCAGCGTTCGCCCGCCACCAGATGACCATCAGCCCGTCAAGATGCCGGGCGCGACGGACACCGGATGTCACCGGGTGAACGCACGCAGCCCAACCACGGGCCTGACCGCGGCATGTGAACCTCACTTCACCGAACGAGACGACGTCTTATGAGGCGGGTCCCAGGACACGTCTTCCGTGACCGGTTCGAACGTCCATGCTCCGATGGCGTTCACGGCCTCGAGGCGGTCGAGTGTCGCGGTAAGTGTGTTCCGGTCGAGTCCGCAGGTACGGGTCAGGTGATCTGCTTCCATGCTGGTTTGCCCGGCGTCGGGGGAGTGGTGCGCGGCGAGTACGAGTGCGGTCAGACGGTCTGCGGCCGACAGGGCGCGCAGTCGTGGCCGGGAGACCGTACGCAGAGCCCAGTCGGCAGCCTGGTGACGGTCGTGCCGGGCAGGTTCCTGGGTGAGGACGGTGGCATCGAGCAGTTGCGCGGCGGTAGTTCTGTGCCCCGTCTGTTCTGTGGGATGCGGCAGGCGGCGTAGCCAGCGGGCGTCCTCCAGTTCGTCCCAGGGCGCGAGGCCCTGGGCTAGGCGCATGCTGCGGAGCAGTCCGGCCGGGAGATGTACCTGTCCGGATGTGTTGCTGCGCAGTGCGCACTGCAGGGCGAGGAGTCGGCCTTCGGTGCTCATATCCGGGGGAAGCGCGGCCGCGAGATAGCTGAGCATGTCGCGGACACGATGTGCCGGAGCGGCACCACCGGGCGGCCTGACACGTTTTGCCCAAGCGGAACCGGGGCCGCCGGCATCGGGCCTTGCTGGGGTTGATGCGATGGCGGTGTCGGGGACGATGGCGCTGCTCGGGGTGGCGCCCGCGCAGGCGGCGCAGATGTCGGCCAGACGCCAGAGACGACCGCCGTGTTCACGCGCGAGGACGAGCAGGACGGGGCCGGCGCAACCTCGGTGGCGCGGATGCCACCGGCATCCGCGTTCGTGGCACTGGCAGGTGCGCAGGTGCGGGGGCAGTACATCGCGCCGCGCGTGGTGGGCCAGGTGCGCCAGGACCGCGGGCCGGGCCGCAGACGCTGCCAGGGCGTGACCGTGTGGTGCGCACAAGGCGCAATGGAGCGCGGTTCCGCCCTGCTGTGGGCGTAGTTCCACGGTCCAGGTGCGCCGTACTTGTGGGCGCAGGGTGCACAGCCTCATGGTGCGCCCGTTCCTCCTGCCTTCAGCCGGGAGCCGACCCGCCCCTGGGAGTTGTGGTGAGGGGAGGGGTGTCGGCGGCACACCGTAGTGCAGACCTCTGCCCTTCCGTGGGACGGTCACCTGCAGAAATAGGGCAGAGGTCTGCACTGACAGGGCAGGGGTCTGCACCTTCGGATGGGGGAGTGACAACCTTCCCGCCCGACCCGAACCTCGCCGCCCTCCGCCTGGAGCTCGCGCGGCTGCGGAGCGAACGCGGCTGGACCTATGACGAACTCGCGCGCCGCACCGGCCTGGCCAGACGCACCCTCATCGAAATCGAGCAGGGCCGCACTATCGGATCCCTCAAGACCTGGCACGCCCTCGCCCACGCCCTCGAGGTCCCCGTCGACCACCTCTTCGCCACCCTCTGCGAAGGGCACGCGCCCACCGCCGGGCCCGCCGAATAGCACCATCGGCCCCGCCGTTGAGGATCACCCGATCCAGTCACCGACGGGAACCCCCGTACGGGAAACCGCACATCAGTCCCGCCGCATTGGGCCATCCGCAGGACAACCCGGCACGCTCACCGCGTACGCGGCGCGTCACCTGCCACCTTCACGCCCATGTGCTCCGCCATGCCCTCATCGGGCTGCCGATGGGACGGCACCCCCGCCCGCCCTCACCATCAGCGCACCCTGCGCGTCGCCCCCGACAGCCCCACCCGGCTCGTCCGCAGCGCGCAACCCGGCCGCTGCCGCGACTGCGGCAACCGCATCGACTGGTACACCCGCACCGACAACGGCCCCGTCAGCCTCCACCCACAAGAACTCCCCGCCACCGCCGTCCCCGCCACCAGCCGCTGGCACGTCAGCTCCGGCACCGCCCACCCCGCCCACGACGGCACCCCCTGGTGCCGCATCCCCCACCCCGCCCTGTGCCCCGCACGAAAAGCCCCCACCCCGCTCACCCCGCAGATCACCGCACTCCGCCGCCACCTCGCCCTGCACACCCGCCGCCTCCTCGACACCGGCGCCTTCACCCCACCACCCACAACACCCCCCTCAACGCCGACGACTACGCCCTGCCGCCCGACCCGCCCCGTCGTACACCTCCTCCACACCCGCTACCTCGCCGCCCACCCCGTCGACACCATCCAATGCGTCGCCCAGACACGACGACGCCACCGCTGCACCCACACCGTCCTCACCCCCAATGCCCCACCCGGCGCCTGGACACTGCTCCCCGCCACCCCCGGCCGCAGGCAACTCGCACTGCCCGCAGGCGTGATGGCCGTCTACGACCTCACCCACCTGCCCTACGCAGAACAGCTGCGCTGGCGCCACCAACGCTGCCCCCACCACGCCGCCGCGCCAGGAGCCGCCGACCTCGCACTCGCCGAATGGGAAGTCTTCGACCCGCTTCTGCACCACCAGCACATCCACACCCGCCTGCCCACCACCATCCGCAACCGCAGGAGCTGACAAGCGACCGGCCTGATCCGCAGCGCCATCCCGGCAGGCGGGCAGTCGGCCCGTCGCGGCCACAGCTCTGACGCTGGCAAGTTCGCCACCAACCGTGGCTCCCCGCAGCAACACCCGGTGATGAACACCCCTTCGGGATTTGACCGACCGCATCCCGAGTCCGCACCAAGATCCCACCGACCCTGGCTGCCGAACACCTCACCAGCGCACCGGCGCGCCCCACCGGCTCCGGATGCAGCACAACCGTCACCCCAACCCCCGCACATGGAGCCCCCACAGGTGCTGAGCCCCACCGACGAACAAGCCGCAGCCGCCGAACGCTTCCACGCAGGCGACCACCTGGCCCTCCAAGCCGGAGCAGGCACCGGCAAGACCACCATGCTGGCCTACTTCGCCCACCACACCCGCCGCCGCGGCCGCTATCTCGCCTACAACCGTTCCATCGCCCAGGACGCCGCCACACGCTTCCCCGCAACCGTCCACTGCAAGACCTCGCACGCCCTGGCCTACGCAGCCGTCGGACACCGCTACACCCGCCGCCTGGGCGCACCCCGACGACCGGCCTGGCAGACCGGACAACACCTCGGCATCACCAAACCGATCCGAATCGGCGACCGTGACCTGTCACCCAAAACTCTCTCCCACACGACCCTGCGCACAGTGACAAGCTTCTGCCACTCCGCCGATCCCACCATCACCCGCCACCACGTTCCACGCCTGCGCGGCCTGGAAGACCCCGACTACCACACCCAACTCGCCCAGCACGTCGTGCCATTCGCCGTCAAGGCATGGGCCGACCTCCAGCACCCCGACGACGGCGCCGTGCGCTTCGACCACGACCACTACCTCAAGATCTGGGCCCTGTCGCAGCCCAAAATCGACGCCGACTTCCTGCTGCTGGACGAGGCCCAGGACACCAACCCCGTCGTGGAGCAGATCTTCACCAGCCAGCGCAACCACGCCCAGCTGGTGATGGTCGGCGACTCTGCCCAGGCCATCTACCACTGGCGCGGCGCCAGAGACGTGATGACAGGCTTCGACGGCACTCAACTTGCCCTGTCCCAGTCCTTCCGCTTCGGCCCCCATCTCGCCCAGGAAGCCAACCGATGGCTGCGCATCGCCGGCGCCCCGATCCGCCTGACCGGCAGCGACGCCGTCCCTACCGAACTGGGCACCGTCTCGCGGCCGGATGCAGTGCTGTGCCGGACGAATGTCGGAGCCATGGCCGAGGTCATTGACCTGCTGGCTGCCGGATACCAGGTGGGGCTGGTCGGGGGAGGGGAGAGCCTGCGCGCCCTGGCACTGGCCGCCCGGGAATTGAAGGAAGGGCGCCGTACCTCGCACCCGGAGCTGGTGCTGTTCACCTCTTGGGGCGATCTGCAGGACTATGCCGCCCACGACCCGGCCGGACGCGATCTGCAGCCGCTGGCCGACCTCGTCGACGTTCACGGCACCGACGCGATCCTTGCGGCAGTGGCTCAGCTCGCCTGCGAGGACCAGGCTGAGGTCACCGTCTCGACCGCACACAAGGCCAAGGGCCGCGAATGGGGATGCGTGAGAATCGCCGGCGACTTCACGCCACCGAAAGACACCGACGAGCAAGACGACACCGGCCGCCCCCTGCCCGCCCCGATCGACGACGGCGAAGCCCGCCTCGCTTACGTCGCCGTCACCCGCACCCGGCGCCGCCTCGACATCGGAGGCCTGGCCTGGATCCACGAACACCCCGAGGGAAACCCGGCCTGAACGCCGATGATTAAGTCCAAGGGGTCAGTGATCCCATGGGACCTTCCGGTGCGGACATTGCGTCAGGCCGCGGCGAAGTCCAGTGACAGGATGCACTTGAGTCTCCAGTAACTGGAAGGTCCACACTCCTCGCGTGAACGACGAAGGCTGTGAGCTGCTCACGATCGGGCAGCTCTCCCAGCGCACCGGAATGCCGGTGCGCACCATCCGCTACTGGTCCGATATCGGTGCGTTGCCTCCTGCCGGCCGCTCAGCTGGCGGCTATCGGCTCTACGACGCCAAGTGCGCCGCCCGTCTCCAGCTCGTGCGCACCCTGCGCGAGCTGGGGATCAGCCTGGACGACGTACGGCGGGTGCTGGAGCGGGAGACGACCGTCGCGGCCGTCGCTGCCACCCACGTGCGAGCTCTGGATGCACAGATCCAGGCATTGCGGCTGAACAGGGCCGTGCTGAGCACGGTGGCCAGGCGACAGTCCGATACCGAGGAGATAGAACTGATGAACAAGCTGGCACGGCTCTCCGCCCAGGAGCGCAAGGCAATCATCGAGGACTTCGCTGACGAGGTCGTCGGAGGCCTCGACGCCGACCCTCAGCTGCGTGAGCGGATGCGCAGCACCGCGCCGGAATTGCCGGACGACCCGACGCCGGAGCAGGTTGATGCATGGATCGAACTCGCGGAACTGGTCGCGGATCCGGACTTCCGCCGTCGGATGCGCCGCATGGCGGAACACAACGCCACCTCTCGCGTTCAGGCGGCCCGGGGCCGGGGCCCAGCCGGGCGCTTTCAGGTTCTTCGCCAAGAAGGTCTCTCTGCTCGTCGGCCCGGCTCGTGAGAGTGGTGTTGCCCCCGAGTCGGCCGAGGCAGGACAGGTACTCGACGAACTCCTCGGCGCCGAGGTGGGCTCTCGTCGCACCCAGGTGCTGGAGCGGATCGAGGCGTCCCTCGACGCGCAGGCGGAACGCTACTGGCAGCTGCTGGCGCTCGTTCGCGGCGAGGAACCCAGCCCGGCCATGTCTCCGGACCACCTGTGGCTGGCACAGGCACTGCGCGCGCACACTGAACCAGCGTGGGGCCCGTACACCTTGGTGCCCCCATCCTGGCGATCACCGCGCGGGACGGGGGACCGCCTCACAACTGGGCCCGTTGGGCGCTCGCGTCCGCCACCGTGGCGAACACCCGTTTGCCGCGGACCACGTCGAACTCATCACCAACGCGATCCGCTACGGGGCCCCGCCCCCTGCAACTACGCCTCATCAAGCCCCGCACCCTCACCTGCGAAGTCCATGACGGCAGTGCACCGCGGAAGGCAAGACAGTTGGAGCGAACAGGCCCTCCCTTACTCCGACACGTGACGTGCGTAGATCATGCGTTTGTCGGTAGCCCTTCTACCACCGAGCGGACATCGCCCCGGTCCCGCTCTGCACAGCCCAGCATCGCTGCGGCCATGGCACCGTGGTCTTCGTCGCCGCAATACGGCCGGAAGCCGTAGCCGACCGGAAGGCCCTGGCCTGGCGCGTCGTCCGACATGACCGGATGATCTTGAACTTCGAGGCAGTCCCATCACCCTATTCATGCTGCGGTCGTCCGCGGGGCGTTCAACGAGTTGGCCATGTTCGGAGCGCACACCGGCCCGGACGAGTGCGACGACGTGAGGCCAGTTCACCGCGCGTCGGCGGCCTGGTGAGGCGACGGCCCAGATTGTCAGTGGTGGCTGTCAGTATCTGCAGTCATGTCAAAACCGCGAAGTGTCTCCGAGATGGCAGCAGTTCGGGATCGGCTCCGGGATGAGTTCGTCTCCAACCTGTCCAATCCAGGGGTGTTGCTGGAGGACATGCCGATGTCCTCCACGGACCGGTGCCAGTGGCGCTGCTCGGCAAAAGGCTGCGGTCATCAGTGGCCCACCCAGTTGCGGTTTCGAACCCGCACCGTCAAGCCCTCCGGGTGTTCTGGGTGCTCCAAGCGTCGAAACCGGGCTCCTGGCCCCGGGGAATCGCTGACCGACCTGGACCCGGCTCTGGCGCGGCAGTTCCGCAGGAACCTCAGCCGCCCGGACCGCGGGCCGGATACTCTGCGCCCCCAGTCTCACGACCTGTGCGAGTGGGAATGTCCTCAGGAACATTTCTGGCCGGCGACGCTCGCCAACCGGACCAATGGGCGTGGGTGCCCCGACTGCATCGGTCATGGTCGGTCCCCGTTCGAGTGCAACGTAGCCATGCTCGTCGAGGCCGCCTCCGGGCTCAGCGTGGAACTGGACCACCGGCGCCGCCTGCCCGGGCGTCAGGAGGACCGCTTCGACTTGTTCCTCCCCGAGCCGTCGCCGGGACTGTTGATCGACTTGGATCCGGAGTGGACCCACGGCAGGCCCGGCAGCCTGGACCGTGACACTGCAAAGACTGCCGCAGCGCTCGCCGCCGGACTTGACATGGAGCGGATTCGAAGCCGCGGGCTGCCACCCGTCCCGGTGCACGGGCTCACCCACCATGAGGCCGGGCCGGGGGTCGATCCCGAAGTCTGGGCGGAGGCGGTGGGCTTCGTACTGCGGCATCGAGGACTCGCCTGGCGACAGCTCACACCCGCTGAGGTCACAGCGGCGTTCACGAAGGGCGCGCAGCTATGGGAGAACGTCGTGGCCGGCCCCGAGGTTTCGGCGGTCGACGTGGCTCCGGACCTTGAGGAGGAGTTCGTCGCGAACCTCACGAACCCGGGCAGGGGGCCCAACCGGATGCCGCCCGGCTGCAACGACGTATGCGCGTGGCGATGCCAGCAGGCGGACTGCGGCTACGAATGGGAGGCAGTACTGCATAGCCGGACGCTCGCCGGCAGCGGATGTAGTCGATGCGGCTACAAAAGAATGGGCGCAGCAAACAGCCGACCGGGCCCTGGCGAGTCACTCGCTGAGGTCAGCCCGACGATGGCCGCGGAACTGATCGAGGTCATCGACCACCCCGGCTGGACCGCGTTCGACCTCCTCCCGGCATCGAACAAGACCTGCCAGTGGCGATGCCCCGAACCGCACTGCTGCTACGAGTACCCCGCCCCTCCCAGCCGCCGCACAGGCCAGTCGAGCGGATGCCCCCTATGCGCTCGCCAGCGGACCGCCGCCGCCAGAGTCCGCCCCAAGCCCGGCAAGTCCCTGCAAGACATGCACGTTGTCATCGCCAGCGAGTTCGTCGAGGTCATCGACGAGCCGACCTTGACCCCAACCGATCTCCGGCCGAACTCCGCCAAGCCGTGCCGGTGGGCATGCTCGAAACCCGCCTGCCCAGGGCGTTGGGAAGCCACCCCCGAGCAGCGGACCCGTCGCGGCGGCAACGGCAAACGCTGCCCGATATGCCATCCACCGCGCAGGAGTCGCTCCAACCCCGACCCCGACTGACGCCCTACGGGAGTCAGTGGCTCTGGGCCCCGTTCAGCGGCGAAGTCGTCGAGAGAGCCCAGGGCGAGGCTCACGCCGGCCGGTCGGGGTCCTTGGCGTTAATGTCGGCGAGCCAGGCGGTGAGGGCCACGCGGTCAACCGCGTCCAGGGCGATGAGGAGAGCCGCGAGCGACTGCCGGTACACGGCGTCCTTGGCGGCCATCCCGGCCGGGGGACGGACATGTCCAACTGCTCTCGCAGAACGTCGGCGTGGTTGAAGCGCTCGTCACGTGGGGTGTCGAGCCAGGAACGCCCCTTGAGCACGCCCCACGCGGCACGTTCCAGCCCCGTCTGCATGTGGTGCACCTCTGCGCGGATCGCGGCGATGTACTCCCGCAGCTCGTTCGTGGTGCCGATCGTCTGGCCTTGTTCGACCCAGGTGCCGTCATCCATGAAGGGCTGATCCTTTCGGTGGGAGTCGAACCCGGAATCCGGCACCGGGCCCCGTGATGAAGCTAGGCGCTGATACTGCCTGGGGCGGTGAGTGACTCCCGAACTCATCGACATTGATCACCCCCGCAGTATGCGAAGGGACTCCCGAAGGCGTCGACACGACTCTCGTTCTCGCGTACGTAGCCAAACCTGCCGTTCAGGGACCGTAGGCGTCCTGGATGGCTCCGGCGTTGATCAGGGCGACGCGTAGTGCTTCGTGCTCGGGGGTGTCCTCGATGGGGGTGTGGGCGAACAAGGCGGCTGCGTGGCGGACGGTCTCGGTGCGGCGGTAGCCGTGGGCGGGCCTGTGGTTGAGGGCGGCCGCAGCGATGAGCCGGGCCGTGGAGGAGGCGGGGGCGCGGGCGGCGCGTTCGGCTACGCGGTCGGTGTCTTCCAGGTCGGGCTGCTGGGCGAGGGTGGCGGCGGTGAGTTCCAGCCAGGTGTCCTGGTTGAGGGTGTCGGCGTAGGCGAAGTGGCCGGCCCCGCGCAGTGCAGCGGCGGGGAGGCGGGCGTCGAGAGTGGCGCGCCAGATTGCCGCGGCCCGCTCAGCCGGTCCGTCAGTCCCGGTGCGGCAGGCGGTGCAGGTGGCAGGCCGGGACAGCATCAGGGAGACGGCCTCGCCTCCGCCGGCGAGCCCGGCGAGGAACTCACCGGGAGGGCCGAGAAACTGCGGGGAGTCGCCTCGCTGCCCGGCGGTGATCACGATCGACATGGGCTTCTGCCCTGCTCGACGGCCAGGTGAAGCTTGGTGATCAGGTCCTTCGCGTCAGCGAAGGCCTGCAGGGCGCTGAAGATCCGCTGCCTCGCCGGGGTAGAGGTCGGCGATCCGCCGCATCGTCAGCCTGGGGAGATAGGCGACCGGGCAGCCCATGTCCCGGGCCACCGCCAGAGGTAATGCGCCGATCGAGGCCGGCTGGTCGACCACCACGAGCACGATTCCGTGCTTGGCCTGGAGCTTCGCGAACAGCTCGCGTAGCTTGGGCTCGGTGTTGGGTAGGCGCTTGTCGAAGGCCTTCTTCCCGGCCGGTGTGAAGCTTCCCCGTGATCTTGGACACGTCCGTGTTACGCCGCGAGGGTCTGGTCTTGTTGGTAGCGCAGGCGTGTCTCGTGGGGCGTGAGGTAGC
>NZ_JBEXID010000112.1:0-16027 GCF_040608395.1 Streptomyces sp. NPDC005181 | reverse complement strand
AGTGACACGCCACTTCGGCGTGCCCACAGGCATATCCGCAGGTCAACCTACATATTCGTGCCCTAGTCGGCACCGCCAACTGTGGAACTCAGGTCAAGGAGCCGTCCGGTCCGTGAGCGCCGTCGCAAGCGAAGGTGAACGACTTGGGGAAGCGGCAAGCGACGGCCATATCCGGCCGGCGATGAAGACGACCAGTATCGCCAACCGGTCTCCTTGGCAGGGAGCTTCGCAGTGCCTGAGCCCAAGCTTGTCCCACAAACTGCCGGCCTGGGGCCTGATGGCATGATCAAGACGTGATCAGCGAACTGCCTCGGCCCGGCGCCGTGAAGTATGTCCTGTTTGATGTCGATGGCACGTTGATCGATGCCGTCGACAATCAGCGCCGGGTCTGGAGAACGTGGGCGGAGCGGTACGGGCTGGACCCCGATGAGGTATACCAAGTGGCGCTGCGGACGAGGCCGATGGAGACCTTCGCGGAGGTCGCTCCGGGCCAGGACCCGCGGGAGTGTCTGGCCGCGTTGCACGAGTTGGAGGACGAGGACGTCCGATCCGGTGTCTATGCGGCCTTCGATGGCGCGTCGGAACTGCTGGGCGCTCTGCCGCAGGGGCTCTGGGCGCTGGTGACTTCGAACTACGAGCACCGGGTGCGTGGACGCTTCGCCCGGACTGGCTTGCCGGTCCCGGACGTCCTTGTGGGTGCGGCGGCTGTCGAGGAGGGCAAGCCATCGCCTGTGCCCTATCTGCACGCCGCATTGCGACTTGGTGCCGAACCGAAGGACTGTCTGGTCGTCGAGGACGCCCCTTCCGGCGTGCAGTCCGGGCTTCGTGCAGGGATGACGGTGTGGGGGGTCAATGCGCCCGTGGCGGTAGATGGCGTGCATCGTCATTTCGGAAGCCTGCGTGAAGCGGTCTGCGACATCCTCGCCTTCACGTCCGGGATCCACCCTCGCCGGCTGGAGGAATCAGCCGCAGTGGAATGATCTTGCTGTGGCTGGTGTGACCACGGCGCCGGAGCCGACTTGGACGGGCCCCATCACGCTGTCTGCCAAAGTCGGGCTTCAAGAACTGCACCGTCGTGGAGTTCTACCTCCACTCCGCCTCAGCACTCGTCATGCACAGCATGCTGATCCGCCATGCAACCCTCCGCTACCGCTGGGACGAGCAAGCCACCACACGCCGCCGCAAGTGATCTATTTGCCGGTCGGTTCTAAAGCAAAGTTCCTTGCTCTAGACTCGGCATCATGGCGTCATCAGGACAGGGAACGGCGAGTCGGCCCGGTGGGCGCAGTGCCCGTGTGGTTGCCGCTGTTCATCAGGCCGTCGCCGAGTTGATCAGTGAGCGCGGTCCCGACCAGGTGTCGATCCCCGCGGTCGCGGCGCGAGCAGGTGTCAATGCGACGAGCATCTATCGGCGTTGGGGTGACGTCCGCCAGCTGCTGGTGTCGGTCGCGGAGAGTCGTTTGACCCCGGACACTCTTCCTCCGAATACCGGCAGTCTCCGGCAGGATCTTGTCGAGTGGGCGGACGATCTGCTGGAGCACATCAGCGCGCCTGAAGGTGTCGTGTCCCTGCGCACCGTCGTCAACTTCGGTGCGGATGACGATGTGCGGCAACGTTGTCTGCGTAAGCGGGCCGATCAGGTTGAGTTGATCCTCGAACGCGCCCGCGCTCGCGGCGGCGTCGTGCCGAGTCCGGATCAGGTGATGGATCACGTTCTCGCGCCGCTGTACTTCCGGGTGATGTTCGCTGTCGAGGCGACGGACAGTTCCTACGCGCACGCTTTGGTCGACGAGCTTCTTAGCGGGAACGGCCGCAAGTGACAGGCTGCCGAGCATCTTGCCGATGTTCTGCCCCTTGAGCATCCCCAAGATGGCTTCCGGGGCATTGTGCAGACCCGGAACGGTGGTCTGCACGTCGGGTAGGCGGCCCTCCCGCAGCCAGGTGACGGCTTCACGATGAAGGTCGGGCCTCCAGGTGTTCGCCGCCCACATTGTCGAAGTAGACACCGAGGCGCCCGGCCATCGGCGCGGGCGTGGGAGGCGCGCCGGATCTCCAGGCCGCGTTGTGACGACAGCTCATTCGGCATGTGTGTTCCTTGTGTGAGCAGCTTCCCGCTGCCGCGCAGGGCATTACGCAAGGCCCCGGCAGGCGTAGGGAGCACGGCTGGGCCTCTTACGAGGGGATGCAGACGGAGCTGCTGGGTTCGCCGGCCGTCAGCGCGGTGCGCTGTGGGGGTGTCTGCAATATGTCTCTGCTTGCCTCGCGGCGGCGCTGGACAGCCATGCCGACCAGCACGGCGGCCGCGAGGGCGATCAGCGCGGCCGCGTAGAAGGTGGCGGTGGTGCGTAGACCGACTTGCGTGGACATGACGCCTGCGGCGATGGCAGGCAGACTGAACGACGCGTAACTCACGACGTACACAGTGGAGAAGAGCGCGGCCCGTTCCTTGGGGGTCGCGAGCGGGGCAATGGTGCCGAAGGCGCCGAGGAATGATGCGCCATAACCGAATCCCGCGACCGCGGTGCCGAGTAGATAGGCGACGGGAACAGTGGCCACGACCGCGAGAATGGTCGTCGCCATGCCCGCGATCATGGCGAGTGAGCCGATGGTCAGCACCTGACGAGGCTCCCGGTGCCTCGGGGTGAACGCGCCCACGGCTCCCATGCCGGTGAGAATGCTGATCACTATGCCGGTGGCGAGATGGCTGTGGACGTGCAGCACTTCCACTGTGAGAGCGGGGCCGAGTGAGAGATGGAAGCCTCCCAGTGCCCACAAGGCCACCAGGGAGGGGGCGCTGATTGCGAAGTGCGGACGGACTCTCGGCGGAATTGACATGGTGGGGCGAAGCGAGGCCAGGGCCCCGGGTCGTCGTTCCGAGGTTTCGGGCATCAGGAAGACGCCGACGGTGGTGACCGCGAAGGCGGCTGTCAGCAGGACGAAGATGAGCGTGGTCGGCGCCGGGGCGTATTGCACGAGCAGGCCCGAGCCAAGGGCACCTGCTGCCAGTCCCAGCGTCGTGGCGACGCCATTGACCGTTGCCCCCAGGCGAGGACTGTGCTTCGGCTGCAGATCGACCAGGCCGGCCGTGATAGCCCCGGTGGCGGCGCCGGTAGCCAGCCCTTGCAGGGCGCGGGCCAGCAGGAGGGTGCTGACGCCGCCGGCAGTGATGAACATTGTCATCGAGCCGGCTTCCAGTATCAGCGCGACGACGAGCACGGGACGGCGGCCTACATGATCGGACAGCGCGCCGACGACGAGCAGTGCCAGGAGCAGAGCTATCGCGTAAAGGGCGAACACGACGGTCACGGTCGTCGCGGAGAAGCCCCATTCGGCCTGGTAGACCGGGTACAGCGGTGACGGGGCGCTGGCAGCGAACAGAAGAAGCAGTTGTATGGCTCCCAGGAGCCAGAACGCGGCAATCCGGGACAGTACCGATTGCTCGACAGCAGGCTCGTGAGCACGGGGCCGGGTCATCGAGGAGTCTTTTCTCGCACCAGAACGCTGTCGGTAGCGCTCAGTGGAGGGTGCGCTGGGTGAACGGGTCACTTCCGGAATGGTTATCACAAAGATTTTTGCTCTAAGCGAAGCTAGCACTCGCCTAGGGCTAAAGCAAACCTCTCGGCCTTTGGTGTCATTCCCGGTCCCCGAGTGGAGGTGGCCGGGGCAACTCTGCGCCGAGCTGCACCACGACGGGAGCGTGCTGCCGGCCGCCAACCTGCCGTACTCGGCACCCCGTCTCGGGGCACGGCCGCGTCGGATACTGCCCAGTTGCGGCAGTAGTGCATCTGCTGTCCGCAGGAAACGATTATCCCGTTGTCGCATCGATGTCGAGCCCGTGCCCGGGGGCAGTGGCTACGGGTGCGGAGCCGCGCCCCAGGGCCTCGACCTGCCCGGCGCTACTGTGGGGTCATGCCGTTTGGACGCGACGGCGGAGGAGATGGCACGCATGTCAACTTCAAGCCACGCGGTGTTCGGCGCTCCGTGCTGGGTCAGTCTCATGGCCCGTGATCTCGAAGCGGCGCAGCAGTTCTACGGTTCCGTCCTCGGCTGGAAGTTCCGCCGTACTCGGCTCGGGGACGCCTTCTCCGTCGGTCTCTACGAGGGAATTCCGGTCGCCGGCATTGGCGCACTCGCTCGGGATCTCGCCGTCGCCGTGGCGTGGACCCCGTACTTTGCCGTTGACGACGCCGATGTGACCACGGCACGGATCTGCGAACGCTGCGCCACGCTGGCCGTCGGTCCCCTCTCCTTCGGCACCGGCCGGGCGGCACTGGCCGCAGACCGTGACGGCGCAGTCTTCGGGATCTGGGAGGGCGAGGTCATCCCGGACTGGGCGGTGGGTCACAAAGGGGCACCCGCGTGGCTCGAGCTGCGCACCAGAGATGCCTTCGATGCCGCCATCTTCTACGGCGAAGTCCTCGACTGGGGCTGCGAGCGACCGGGCTGCTGCCAAGTCGCCTATGAAAACGATTTTGTCGTACTCCGTCATGGTCAAGACACGGTGGCACGGCTCAGCGGCGGAGCCGTGGAGGCTGCTCCCGACCCGCAGGTCCGACCTCGCTGGCATGTCCACTTCCGGGTGCGTGATATCGAGGCTGCCGTTCACACGACCACCCGCCTCGGAGGCAGCAGCGTCTCTCCCGTGGAGACATCCGAGACCGACCACTGGATCACGCTGCGTGACCCGGACGGTGGACTGTTCACCGTCACCTCGCCCCGGCTCAGGGGCTGAGCGCGTCCCGGACAGACGGCTGTTCCGCACTGTTCTTGCGGGCGGTCCGCCTTGCGTCATGAGTCGGCGGCAGGCCGTATGCCCTCGACGACCCTGGCGAGTCGCCCGAGCATGGTGCGGTGCCGGATTTGCAGGAGGGCGTCGAGGGCGGCGTTATGGAACTGCCCGCCCGGCCCGCGCAAGGGGTGTTCGTCGACGATCACAAGGGTGTTGTCGCCCCAGGGCCGGATGTCAAAGGCGATCCGTGCCGTGCCGAGTGGACCGCTGTGCGCCTCGAGTTCGAGCGCACCGGGCCGATCGAGGCGACGAACGGTGGTGTGGCCCTCCTGAGATGACCGGAGTGGTCCGTCGGGACGGCCTGACCGGTCAGTGGTGGGTGTCCCCACACGGACTGCGAGCCAACGCCTAGGAGCACGGCCACGAGCGTCCGGCCAGAGGAGCCGCACCGCCGTCTCTGACCACGCTCGGCCGTGGTGCGTGAAACTCTCACAGGGAGCTTCCCTCATGGCCTCCGAGTCTGCAGAAACAACAGAATCCTCAGACCCTTTTGTGATCACGTTGCCCGGCGTCTACGCGCCGCAGCACGACACGCGGCTGCTCATGGCCGCCCTGGGCCGGGAACACATCGCAGCCGGCGCGGATGTGCTGGACCTCGGGACGGGGAGCGGCGCTCTGGCCGTGCGCGCCGCTCAGCTCGGCGCGCGGGTGACGGCCGTGGACATCGCACGCTGTGCCGTGGCGTCCACGCGGCTCAACGCGCTACTGCACGGTCAGCGCATCACTGTTCGCCGCAGCGATCTGGCCTCTGCCATGCAGGACCGCTGCTACGACCTCATTCTCTGTAACCCGCCGTACGTCCCGGCTCCGTACGCCCGGGTGCCCACGCATGGTTCGTCGCGAGCCTGGGACGCGGGGTTCGACGGCCGGGCGGTTGTGGACCGTGTCTGCGACGGCGCCCCTGCCGCGCTGCGCAGCGCGGGCGTGCTCCTGATGGTGCACTCCGGGTTGTGCGATCCCGCTGCCACGCTGCGACGGCTGTCCCGCGGCGGCCTCGAAGCGACAGTCAGCGCACGCGCGCGCGTCCTGCTCGGGCCCGTTCTCCTGTCCAGGCTGAGCTGGCTTCGGGAGCGGCATCTGATGAAGGCGAACGATTCATGCGAGGAACTGGTGGTCATCCGTGCCGAACGCCCCTGAATCCAGGCGACGTATCACCCTGAACGACAACGGGCCCTGGCTGGTGGAAGGGCCGGTGGAGGTGACTGGAGCCGATGGCACCACCGTGGCCTCGGACCGCTTCACCGTCGCCATCTGTACGTGCCGCCGCAGCCACATCTATCCCTGGTGCGACACCAGCCACCGGCGACGCACAGGCCGGGGCTCCACAGATCGGTCTTCCGACGACGGTCGAAGGCCCGACGAGCCGCGTGCGGAGGCTCGACGCAACGAAGGTCCGGTGGCGAGCCACGAGTTGAGCGAGCGCGACGACGAGGTCTGTGGAGATGTCGGTCAGTCAGCCGAGGAGAGAGGACACGGCTGTGCGGAGCGTGGGTGTTGAGGAGGAACTTCTCCTGGTCGACGCGGAGAGCGGTGAACCACAGGCACTGTCGACGGCGGTTCTGGCCATGGCGGACCGACATGCCGAGGGAGAGTGCGCCTTCGAGTCGGAGCTGCACCGCCAGCAACTCGAATTTGCCACCCGGCCTCAAACCGACATGGACGAGTTGGCGGAAGAGATAATCCGCCGACGGGTGGAGGCCGCCGGTCACGCGGCCAATCTGGGGGCCGCCGTGGTTGCGCTCGCCACGTCTCCGCTCCCCGTCAGCCCGACTATCGGAACCGGCGAGCGGTATCACTGGCTGGAGCAGCATTTCGGACTGACCGCGCAGGAACAACTGACATGTGGATGCCATGTCCACGTGTCGGTGGAGTCGGACGAGGAGGGCGTCGCCGTACTGGACCGCGTGCGGCCCTGGTTGTCGGTGCTGTTGGCCCTGAGTGCGAACTCGCCGTTCTGGCAGGGCCAGGACAGCGGCTACAGGAGCTATCGGAGCAGGGTCTGGGGCCGCTGGCCGTCGGCAGGCCCGGTAGATGCATTCGGCTCCGCGGAGCGCTATCACGAGCAGGTACAGGCGCTGCTCGACACCGAAGTGCTGCGCGACAAGGGAATGATCTACTTCGATGCGCGCCTCTCCCACCGCTACCCCACCGTCGAAGTCAGAGTTGCGGACGTGTGCCTCGACCCGGTGGTCACGGTGCTGCTGGCCACGCTGATCCGTGGTCTGGTCGAGACTGCGGCACGTGACTGGCGAGCCGGTAAGCCGCCCGCCGGGTTCGGGACAGCTCTCCTGCGCATGGCTGCCTGGCGAGCGAGCCGTTCCGGGCTGGAGGACCGGCTGCTCCACCCTTTCAGCATGCATCCCGAACCCGCCGAAACCGTGGCTCGTGCGCTGCTGGCGCATGTGCGCGGGGCCCTGGAGGAGAGCGGTGACCTGAAGGCGGCCGAGGACGCGCTGGGCACGTTGCTCACCAAGGGAAACGGAGCCTGCGTCCAGAGAGACCTGATGCAGCGGACCGGTAGCCTCCGCGCCACCGTTGCGGAGTGCGTAATGCGCACCCGAGGGTGACGGCGAGACTGCGCATGTATCGCAGCGTCGGCTGCGCCGCGAGGCCGGGCGTACGGTTCTCGTTTGCCGCAAGGCCCAGGGACTGGTTCGCTGGGAGGCGAGACGTAACGCGCCGTGATATCGGGGCTGTCCCCGTGCCGCGGGTGTGAGAAAGGGACGGCCGTCATGTGCCGATGGCTCGCATACGCCGGATCGCCTGTCCTGCTGGACGACATTTTGTACAAGCCGGCGCACTCCGTCATCGATCAGAGCCTCCACTCCAAGCTCGGCGTCGAGACAACGAACGGTGATGGCTTCGGAGTCGGCTGGTACGAGCCCGATTCCGGCGACGGCGCGCCGGCAGTGGTCCGTGACACCGGACCTGCGTGGAACAACCGGAACCTTCGTGAGATTGCCAGACACGTACGATCGCCCCTGTTCTTCGCGCACGTGCGGGCCTCTACAGGGACGGCCATACAGCAGTCCAACTGCCATCCGTTCCGACGCGGACGATGGATGTGGATGCATAACGGCGCGGTCACCGACTTTCATCGGCTTCGCCGGGACATGTGTCTGGCAGTCGACCCGGCGCTGTTTTCGTCCATCGAGGGTTCGACGGACTCCGAGGTTCTGTTCTACTTGGCCGTGACGTTCGGCCTTGACCAGGACGTGCCGAAAGCGGTGGCGCAGATGGCCGGCTTTGTGGAGCGGCTGGGCAGGGAACATGGCGTCGAGTACCCCCTCCAGATGACGGTGGCCGTGTCCGACGGCCGATGTCTGTGGGCGTTTCGGTACTCGAGCGAGGGAAAGTCGCGATTGCTCTTCTACAGCAGGAGGGCGGAGACGGTGCGAAAGCTGCACCCGAACCTTGCGCTCCTGCGTGATCTGTCGGACGACACCCGACTGGTCGTGTCCGAGCCTCTGGGCGATCTGCCGGGTGTGTGGAACGAGCTGCCGGAAGGCACTTACACAGTTGTTCCGCGCCGGACCGCGGACTATCATGCTGTGCCGAACGTCGGGTTGAGTGCCGCACCGAGTGCATGTAACCGTCGCGGCTCGAGCGGTGAACTCGCCGTGTCGGTTTGCAGGCTCACGTGGGACAGAGGCGCGCGTGGGCCTGCGGGCGTGACCAGGTTGCGGATCCTCATGCGGAAGAGTGACTGACTGGAAGGCTCTTGTGCAGCGATGTGGCTCCGGTCTGCCAAGCGTTCAAGAATCGGTCTCCGAGACGCTCTTCGACATGCTCGGTCGCCCGGATGCCGAAGACCACATCCGCTGCCAGTTGGGGTTCGTCCGCGAGAAGCCCGCCGATCACCTCGTGACGGACCACTTGCTCATGGACGGCGTCCGCTTCGACGTGTTCGGTGTAGAAGAATTCCGCGGCAGTGCCTGCTTGCGTGCGTTTCATTGCTTGGGCCAGGCGCCGTGAAGCCGGTGACGAGGTTACTTCCACTGCGGCGAAGTGACCCACCAGAGCTCCGCGAAGGCGGCGATGCAGTCCACATAGCGACATCAGATTCACCAGCGCGAGCATTTCGGCACTGCCTTCGTCGAGGTAATGGCCGTAGGTGCTGTTGAGGCCAAGGCCTGCCATCAGGTCTGCGAACAGCTGCGCATGTATGCGTTCCGCACGGCCCCCTCCGTACTCGTCGAATTCGACAGCGGCCATACCTGCCTTCGCGCGGCCGTGAAGCCTGGGCAGCACCCATGCGTGCGGGTCGGTCTCCTTCAGGTGGTACAGCGACCGCTGCATCGCGTATTCGCGCAGGTGCCACAGTTCGCCGTCCTCCTGGAGGAAATGTGACACTCCGGACCCGTGGATCGGTTCGACGAGGATGTGCGCGAGAGCGCCTTCCACGTCGTCTGAGTGCGTGACACCTGACCGCAGGGCGTCCAGGAAGTGATCCTCGAGACCGGCGCGCACCGTCAGAATTTCCGGATCCCATTCCGACCTCGGATCGACTTCGGCGAAACCGCGATAGTGGAGCTCGTAGCAGACGTACATTGCCAGTTGGAGATCGTCGCCGTACGGATCGCAACTCGTTACGCACCCGAGGCCCGGCAAAGAACCGTGCCCCCTCAAGTATGCGATGAGCGCCGCAGTGAGATCGCCGCGTGCCTGTGGGAGATCCGGACTCTTTCCGGGGAGATCCATGTTCTCCTCCTACCCTGTTTTCGGCAGTGGCAACTTGTCACGATGTGGCTTGGCCCGCAGGGCGGAGTCGGGGGGGGTATACGTGGGTTGAAGTATTCCGACCGCTGAGAATGACCGAGTCCCTCGCCGCGGGGCGGGGGACTCGCTGTCCAAGGTCACTCGTCGTCGGTCAAGTCTTCCCAGGGATGTTCTTCCGGGCATCGTCTGCTGCTTCTTTGGCGCGGCCCTTGAGCTGGTCTGCCTTTCCTTCGGCTACCTTGCCGCGGTCGCCGGTCAATTTGCCTATGGCTTCCTTGGCCTTGCCTTTGATCTTGTCTTTGCCGCTTCCGTGAGCCACTGCGTACTCCTCGCATGGACGCATCCTTGCTCTGTCAAGCTAGGGCACGGCTGGACGAGCCGCACGGCGGTAGGGGGCCGACGCCCGTGGTTACATCGGCTCGAGCCGTGGATTCGTCCGGTCGTGCCATTTTCGAGCGGCCCGGCATGGGCCTCACAGTCGGGTTCCCGCCGCCCGCTCTGTGGACGCGGCCCGCGGCGGCATCCTCAGTGGGATCACCAGTTCCATCGGTCGGCGGCGCGTTCGAGAATGCGGCGCGACACAGCGGCGCTGCGGTGAGGGGTCGCTGATCAGTCGGGGGGTGATGTATCGGCGTGCCGGGAGTCGCGCGGGGGAGAGGTGAGGAGTTCCCTGGCGTTGGGGTGGCGAGCCTCGGGTGACTGCGGGCCATGCCATTCGAGGAACAACACGGTGGCATCGTCCTGGAGCCGACCTCCATGATGGTCGAGGATGCCGCGGACCAGCCGGCGCAGGGTTTCCGGTACGGGCATGCCGTCGGCGTTGTGTCGGATGATGAAGTTGATGAAGCGGTCGAGGCCGAATTCTTCGCCGCCGGGGCTGTGGGTTTCGGTGATTCCGTCGGTGTAGAGCATGAGGCGGTCGCCGGGCACGAGCTGGTCGCGGCAGAGGGTGGCGTGGAGGTCCAGGCCCATGCCCAGCGGGGCGCCGGGCGGGCAGGGTCGAGGGCCGGTCCGACGGCCTCCGCGGATTACTACGGGTGGGTGGTGTCCGTGACTGATCCAGCTCAGTTGCCCGGTGCAGAGGTCCAGGTCCACCAACAGGGCGGTCACGTAACGGCTCTCCGCCAGGTGCTGGGCGAGGATCCGCTCGACTGTTCGTCCCGTCTCGATGAGGTCCGCACCGTGGCGGCGGCTGTTGCGGGTGGCGCCCACAGCCAGATTGGCGGCGAGACCTGCGGCAACGTCGTGGCCCATGGCATCGAAGATGCTCAGGTGCACCGTTCCGCCGGCCAGGGCGTAGTCGAAGGCGTCCCCGCCGACCTCGTAAGCGGGCTCCATCGCGGCGCTGATCGTCACGTACTCGTTGGCGAAGGCGCGTGGCGGCATCAGGTTCCATTGCATCTCGGCGGCCACGTTCATGGGCTGAGTTCGCACTCTGCGTGCATAGGAGTCGCTGTGTGCACGCTTCGTCACGATCATCATCGTGACGAGCGTTGCCAACTGGTGCATCAGTGGCTGCAGCGGCTCCCCGGGACCGTCGGTGTCCACGCGCATGACCCCGATCCGCTCCGCACCGTCCAGCAACGGTACCCACCACCTGGTGCGTGGCCCGGGCTCGAACGACGCACTGATGCCCTGGAACGTCCGCCCCGCTTGGGTGCCCTCAACGGACAACTGACCGGTGCCACTGTCCTCGCCGTATCCGGCGTCCGACTCCCGCCCGGTCAGCGGTCGCAGAACACACTCCTGAAGGTCGGAGAGGTAGATCAGAACGTTGTACAGACCAGCCGAGGCGGCATGTTCACGCACAATGTCGGGCAACTGCTCCAGCGCCATGGCGTCGCTGGCGTCGAGCAGCCTGGCCAGCAGCCGTACACCAGTCATGCCCATGCCACCTCACTCAGCCTCCGCCGTGCGACGCCCCGCACCCGAACTGCACTTCCCAGGAGTACAGCACCCACCCGCCTCGGCACGGCGAGTGAGACGAGAAGCCTCCGAGAGCAGGATCACTCCCAACCTACGCCGTGCGAGTGCCCGACCGAGAGACGCACGCCGCGGGAGCGGCGTAGGCCGGCAGATACCCGGCCGGGTGGCGCAGTGATCACAGCAGTGCGTCGAGCGTGATCGGCAGGGACCGGATGCGCTTGCCGGTGGCGTGGTACACCGCGTTGGCGACGGCAGCCGCAATTCCCACCAGACCCACTTCGCCGATTCCCTTGGTTCCGATCGCGCTGGCGCGGTCGGGCTCGCCCACGAACACGACGTCCAGCTCGGGGACATCGGCGTTGACGGGGATGAGATAGTCGCCGAACGTTCCGTTGGCGATGCGACCGGACGGGGCATCCGTGACGGTGTCCTCGAACAGAGCCATACCGATGCCGCCGACGGTTCCGCCGACGATCTGGCTCCGGCCGGTCTTCTCGTTGAGAATGCGACCGCCGTCGATGACGGACACGACGCGCGCAATGCGCAGGAGCCCCAGGTCCGCATCCACGCGCACCTCGACGAACTTGGCGCCGAATGCACCGGAGAGAGCCATCCCGAGCGCATCCGGGGAAGCGGGGGTGCTGGAGCCGGCGGCCGTCAGCTCCGCGAGGCCGTGACGGCTGAGGATGTCGGTGTACGCCTCGCCCCGGTCGGGCCGGCCGGCCAGGTGGATACGGCCGCCTGTGACCTCCACCGACTCGGCCGAAGCACCGTGGAGCGGGGACCCGGAGTCCTTGGCGGCCAAGTCGACGAAGAGCTTGACGAGCTGCTTGCAGGCGTCGTGGATGGCGTTGCCGAGCGCGGCGGTGAGTCCGGAGCCGCCCGCCTGGGGGGCGGCGGGCATGTCCGAGTCGCCGAGATCGAACCGCACCCGCTCCAGCTCGAGCCCCAGGCACTCGGCGGAGAGCTGGGCCATGACGGTGTACGTTCCCGTGCCGATGTCGGTTGCCGCGCTGCGTACCAGCGCGCTGCCGTCGCCGTTGATGGTGGCCTGGGCCCGGCAGCCGACCGCGTACCACGGATAGCTGACACCGGCCAACCCGTAGCCGATAAGCCAGTTCCCGTCCCGCATGGAGCGCGGCGCGGGATCACGGGCGGACCAGCCGAAGCGCTCCGCGCCGACCTCGTAGCACTGGCGCAGCGCCTTGCTGGACCACGGCAGCCCGAGGACCGGGTGCACGTCGGCGTAGTTGCGCTGCCTGAGCTCGACCGGGTCCATCCCCAACTCGTACGCCAGCTCGTCCAGAGCGGACTCCAGCGCGAAGTTGCCCTGCGCCTCGGCGGGGGCGCGCATGGAACACGGGCTGGGGATGTTCAGACGGGCCTGGCGGTCCTGGGTGAACACATTCGGGCACGTGTAGGCGAACACGGTCCCGGCGGCGAAAGGCTCGTAGTCCTCATCCTCCATGGCCAGCGAAGAGACGCTGCGGTGGTCGATCCCCACCAGATCTCCACTGCGGGTGGCCCCGAGAGTGATCCACTGAACGCCGTGGGGACGGTGCCCCACGGACGTGAACATCTGCGGTCGGGTGAGGACGAGCTTGACCGGCCGCCTCAGCTGACGTGCAGCGGCAACGGTGAGGATCACGTGCGGCCACACGCGCAGCCCCATGCCGAAGCCCCCGCCCACGTAGGGCGCGAGGATCCGTACCGAGCTCTCGGGGATCTTGAAGACGGTGGCCAGCTGTGTGCGGACCATGGAAGGCCACTGGGTGGTGTCGTGAACGGTGAGCCGGTCGCCTTCCCAGCCGGCCAGCGTCGCGGCGAGCCCGAGCGGATTGTTGGTGTTGTCCGGCGTCTCGTATGTCGCCTCGACCTTGACCTCGGCGGATGCCAGTGCGGCGGCCGCGTCCCCCCGTCTGTGGTCCATCCCCCAGGGGTTCTCCACCTGCGGTGCCCGCGGGTCCATCAGGTCCAGCAGCGGCTCGGTGGTTTCGTACTCCGCCGACACCAGCCGGGCGGCGGCCGTGGCCTGCTCCTGAGTCTCCGCGACCACGAAGGCGATGTGCTGCCCGTAGTGCAGGATCCGGTCACCCTGCAGGGGGGCGGGAGGCGAGACGCCCAGCCCGCCCGCTGGCCCACGTTCGAGCTTGGGGGCATTGAGGTGTGTGAGTACCGCGAGTACACCGGGTGCGGCCTCGGCGGCCGCGGTGTCCAGGCGCACGATCCTGCCGGCCGGGACGGTGCTCTGCACGAGCGCCCCGTACGCCTGGCCCGGGACGTCGAAGTCCATCGGGTACGGCGCCGCTCCGGCAACCTTGCGGGGGCCGTCGACACGGTTGACACCCGCTCCCACGACCGCCTTGCTTTCGACTGTACTCATACCGAAACTCCAGCCACGGTCTGCAGTTCGCGAACGAGGGTGCGCTGGGCGAGCTCCACCTTGAAGGCCGTACCGGGCACGGTCCAGGCTCCCCGTACGGCCTCTTCGGCTGCCCGCCGGAATGTCTCCGTCCCGGCCGGGGAGCCCGTGAGTACCCGCTCGGCGTCCCAGGCCCGCCACGGCTTCGATCCGACGCCGCCCAGCCCGATGCGGGCTTCCCGGATGATGCCGTCGGAGATGGTCAGTGCCACTGCGGCCGACGTGAGGGCGAACTCGTACGACGCCCGGTCGCGCACCTTCAGGTAGCCCGACCTGACCCCGTCGGGAAGGAGAGGGATCTCCACAGTGTCGATCAACTCGCCGTGGGTGAGCACGTTCTCGTCATCGGGGCTCTCGGACGCCGTCCGGTAGAACTCCGTCAACGGGACCTGCCTCGGCCCGGACACTCCCTGAATGTGGAGGACGGCGTCCAGAGTGACCAGCGCCACCGCCACGTCGGAGGCGTGCAGGGCGATGCACTGGTCACTGGCGCCAAGGATCGCGTGCATGCGCGCGCTGCCCTCGACCGCGGCGCACCCGGACCCTGGAACCCTCTTGTTGCAGTGCGGCACGGCCGGATCGCGGAAATACCGGCAGCGTGTGCGCTGCAGCAGGTTTCCTCCGATCGTCGCCATGTTCCTCAGCTGGGTGGAGGCACCCGCCAACAGCGCATCGCGGACGAGGGGCAGACGCTCGGCGACCGTGGGGTCGGTGGCGAGTTCCTCCATCGTGACCAAGGCGCCGACGTGAAGCGCGTCGCCGACCCGCTCGATGCTGTGCAGCGGGAGCCGGGTGATGTCCACCAGGACGCCCGGAGCGAGCACCCCGTCCTTCATCAGGTCGAGCTGCGTCGTCCCGCCGGCGAGGTACGCGGCGGACGGGTCGCCCGCCACCATCTCCACAGCCTGGCGGGCATCGGTCGCACGGACATACTCAAACGTTCGCATCGTCACCACCCGCTGACGCCGCTTCACGGATGGCCGCGACCATGTGCGGGTACGCACCGCAACGGCACAGGTTGCCGCTCATGAACTCGCGGATCTCCTCGTCCGAGCCGGCCCGCCCCTCGGCCATCAGGGCCACGGCGGACATGATCTGGCCCGGAGTGCAGAACCCGCACTGAAAACCGTCGTGCTCGATGAATGCGCGCTGCACCGGATGTAGCCCGTAGGGGCCCGCGATGCCCTCGATCGTGGTGACTTCACGCCCCTCGCACTGGGCGGCGAGGGTGAGGCACGACAGGACCCGCTTGCCCTCCACATGAACGGTGCACGCCCCGCATGCGCCCTGGTCACACCCCTTCTTCGTGCCCACGAGACCCAGACGGTCCCGCAGGGCGTCGAGGAGCGTGACCCGTGCGTCCAGCCGTACGGAGTAGGCGCGCCCATTCACGTCGAGCGTCACGATCGGATCGGCTGTGGGCGCCAATCCCCGCGCACTTTCTACGTCCACCATCGCATTTCCTCCGGACGGTTCATGATCGGTTCTGAAACGGCCCTGCGTGAACTCTTGTGAGAAAGATGATTGTGTCTGCCCACCGCTGTGGGATGGGACCGATGAGCGCTGTGGAGGCCGATGAGTGCCACAGGCGTGATGATGAGAAGCAAATAGCAAGGACGATGCGCCCACCGCAATGCAGTGCACGATTTTATGGCCGTGATCCATATTGCGCCCGGGCGACACGGCGGCAGGAGAGGGGCGAGCCGGGCCTGCATCGGGTTTTCCGAAGGCCACAGCCGTGTGGTGACAGTCGCCCTCAGGCGTATGCGCCCACCGCTCGGGCGCATCGATGAGCCACCGCAGTCGGCACCTTACCGCTTTGCGCCACCTGCTACGGCCAAGGACAGTGCGGTGATATCGACTTCGGGGGCCGTACGGATATCACGGAGCAGTCCGGCAGCAACTTCCGTCGCATCGGTCAACGATGCGCAGCCTTTCGTCCTGCTCGCTGTCTCCATGACCGAACGTCAGCCGGTCACCGCGGTGGATTACGGGTGGGTCGGCTTTCCCGCGCGCTGCGTCCTGCGGGACCGGGAGCGTTCGTCCCAGGCGGGCAAGCGGGGACAGGGCCATCAGCCAGGGCCTCGGCGTGAAGCGGGTATGACCGTTTTCTGATCATGGAATGTCCAGGATGTGCAGTGGCCGGGTGGCGTCACGGGCGTTCCTCCTGA
>NZ_JBEXID010000111.1:0-16213 GCF_040608395.1 Streptomyces sp. NPDC005181 | reverse complement strand
AGCCCACAGGCTGAGATGCTCCTCCGTCACATCCACCAGCATGACCACTCAACGACAGCACCGATCAACCGTCACAAGATCTGCTGCTGTAGTACAGGGACGTACTTTCCACCGCCGGTGCGAGCGGTGGAGATCCCCAAGTCGTCGCCCGGCGGCGGCGTGAGGATCTTGGGCGTGCCCACGGTGGCCGACAGAATCGCCCAGACTGTGGTGGCCAGGCACCTCATGGACCGGGTGGAACCCGTGTTTCATGAGGACTCCTACGGCTACCGGCCTGGGCGGTCGGCGCTGGACGCAGTGGAGTCCTGCCGGGAACGCTGCTGGAGGAAGGACTGGGTGGTCGAGCTCGACATCGAGAAGTTCTTCGACAGCGTCCGCTGGGACCTCATCGTCAGGGCCGTGGAAGCGCACACCGACGCCGTCTGGGTGATTTTGTATGTCAAGCGGTGGCTCCAAGCACCACTGCAACTGCCCGATGGCACCTTGCAACAGCGGGACCGTGGAACCCCACAGGGCTCAGCGGTATCGCCCGTGCTCGCGAATCTGTTCATGCACTATGCGTTCGACATGTGGCTGGACCGGGAGTTCCCCGCCGTCACGTTCGAGCGTTACGCCGACGACGCGGTCGTGCACTGCGTCTCGGAGCGTCAGGCCCGCCAGGTGCTGGCCGCGCTCACGGACAGGATGGAGGAAGTCGGGCTGCGCCTGCATCCCGACAAGACCAGGATCGTCTACTGCCAGGACGGGAAACGCCAGGGCTCGTATGAGCACAGGGAGTTCACCTTCCTCGGGTACACGTTCCGCGCGCGCAAGTCGCAGGACAAGCAGGGCAGGCGGTTCCTGTCCTTCGAGCCTGCGATCAGCAAGGACGCCTTGAACAGGATCGGTAGGGAAGTACGCAGTTGGCGTCTTCACCGGCGGTCCGACCTCTCCTTCGTTGAGCTCGCCCGACGGATCAATCCGATCGTGGCGGGCTGGATCAACTACTACGGCCGGTTCTACCGATCGGCCCTGACCCCTCTCCTGCAGCGCATCAACGCCTACTTGGTGCGCTGGATCCGCAAGAAGTACAAGCGGCTCGCGGCGTTGCGCAAGGCCCTTGGGAAGATGCGGGAGATCGCGAAGCGGTATCCCCGCATGTTCGCCCACTGGAAGGTGACCACCGCAGCGTCCTCGGGCTGGTGATCAGGATGGCAAGAGCCGTGTAAAGGGAGATCTTTACGCACGGTTCCGTGAGAGCCGGGGGGCGAAACTCCCCCCGGCTACTCGACCCCGATCCGGGACCGGCCGATCGAACATCCGGAACTGCCGGGCCTGGTGATCCCGCCACGGACTCGCGTCCTTCGCCTCCAGCTCGGCCAGCCGGACGAGCAGCCGCCACTCCGGCTCTCGCACCAGATCTCGCCGCCTGCGAGACGGCGAGTGGTCGACGAGGCCTGCGTGCGCGCCCTCGAGCGGCGCCGGGTCGAGCGTGGCCACCGCCGGGTACAGCTCGCGGTAGCAGGCGTGTTCGCGCGGCCAGGGTCACGCCGTCTGGTCTGCACGCAGGGGACATGGGCGTGCGTGCAACGGCAATGCGACCCGTGAAACCGGCTGTTAGCTTCCAAATCAGTCCGGCATTACCGGGCCCGGCCGGGTATCGACTGATCGCCGATGCCCGGTCCGGGCAGAGCATTTGAAGGAACCGCACGTACTCGAGGAGCAGTCCGATGAGCATTCGTGTTGAGGTCGAGCGAAGTCGTTGTGAGGGCTACGGCTTCTGTGAGCAGTCGGCACCGGAGGTGTTCCGCCTCGACGACGAGGGGGAGCTCGTCATCCTTCAGGATGAACTGCCCAACGACATGGGGACTCGCGCGGAGGCGGCGGTCCGGTTGTGTCCGGTCGCCGCACTGAGGCTGACCCGATGACCGGTCCGGGCATCGTCGTGGTCGGTGGATCGCTCGCCGCGGTTACTGCCGTCGATGCATTGCGGCAGAACGGCTATGCCGGGCCGATCACTCTCCTCGGGGAGAGACCGGTGGCGCAGCGTCGTGCCGGCCGACTTCTCGACGTCTCGTGATCCGCGCCGGCTCGTGGGTGTCCCGGCTGTGAGGAATGCCGGCGACCGCGGGACGCGGCATTGACCGCACGAACGATGCTGCTCGCGGCATGGTCAACGATCTCGATCGCGTGCCTGTCCTTCGGGCCGAACTGCCGGAGACGATGCCACGGAACAAACGGAAGGGGGCGCGGGACGTCATCCGGCCCATATGTCACGGCACATGGCCCGATACCTGCCAAGACGCCCGATCGTCGCGCTGGTCCCGGTCACCACATCGCCGCAGCGCCGCTGCACGTGCTGTGCACATGTGCGACCGGTCGGCGTTGCCGGCCTTGCGTCTCCCTCTCGTGCGTCACCTAACGCCACCGGGTCCACCCGGTACCCGGCACATCCGAGGAAGGAACAACGACATGACTTACATCCAGGGGTCGCATCACGTGACCCTTTCGGTAGGCCACGCGCAGGAGGATGTGGACTTCCACACCAAGGTGCTGGGGATGCGGTTCATCAAGAAGACGGTCCTCTATGACGGCGCCACGCCGATCTACCACCTGTACTACTCCAACGCGGGAGGCGACCCTTCCAGCGTGGTGACCACGTTCCCGTGGGCGCAGGCCGGCGTGTACGGCAAGCGCGGGACCAACCAGGCCCGCGAGGTGCTGTTGTCGGTGCCCGAGGAATCGCTGGAGTACTGGTACAAGCGGTTGACTGAGCACCAGATCCAGGTGACCAACGCCGAAGTGTTCGGCCGGCGCCGGCTGGTCTTCGAGCACCCGTGCGGGATCGAGTACGCGCTGGTGGGCAACGTCGGCGACCCCCGTGTCGCGTACGGCGGCAACGGAGTGGCCCAGGAGTACGGCATTCACGGCATCCACGGTATGGCCATCCACGCGCACACCCCCGAGCGCACGGTGGAATTCGCGGAGAAGGTCTTCTTCTCCCAGGGACAGATCATCGAGGACGGTGACCGGGCGGCGTTCCAGATCGGCAACGACAAGTACGGCAACTACGTCGAGGTGATCGGCAACCGCAAGGACGACCAGGGCACCTGGACATACGGCGCCGGGACCTACCACCACTTCGCGTGGAACCTGGACAACCTCGAGAACCAGCAGCTCGTCAAGTTCGACATCGAGGGCGCCGGCTACACCGACATCTCCGAACTGAAGGACCGCACCTACTTCAAGTCGGTCTACTGCCGCATGCCCGGCGGCGCCCTGCTCGAACTCGCCGTCACGCACAACAAGGGTGGCTGGGACTGCGACGAGTCCCAGGAGGAACTCGGCAAGCACTTCATGCTGCCCTCGCAGTTCGAGAACAAGCGCGCCGAGATCATGGCCCAGCTCGAACCCATTCAGACCGAGGACTGACCGGCCGCTGGGTGGGAGCCGTAGACGGCTCCGACCCAGCGGGTTCCACGAACAGGATGGGACTTATCGCGTGGCTCTCTCCTTCACCTATCAGGCCCTGCCGATGCGGGTGACGTTCGGGGCCGGCGTCCTCCGCAAGCTCACTGACGAGGTTGCTGCACTCGGACTGCGACGGGTGCTGGTGCTGTGCTCACCGGAGCAGGAGGACACCGGCCGCCTGGTCACCGACACGCTCGGCGACCGCTCTGCCGGTCTACTCGCCGAGGCTCGCATGCACGTGCCGATAGAAATCGCCCACCGGGCCCAGCGACTAGCCGCTCGATCCGGCGCCGACGGCTGTGTCGCGGTCGGCGGCGGATCGGCGATCGGGCTCGGCAAAGCGATCGCGTTGGAACACGGACTGCCCGTGGTAGCCATACCCACCACCTACGCCGGATCAGAAATGACCCCGGTATGGGGCCTGACCGAGAACGGGCAGAAACGGACGGGCCGGGACCAGCGCGTACTGCCTCGCAGCGTGCTCTACGACCCCGAGCTCACCCTGTCACTGCCGACCGCGCTGTCCGCGGTCAGCGGCATGAACGCGCTGGCCCACGCCGTGGAGGGCCTGTACGCACCTGATGCCACCCCCATCGTCTCCCTGATGGCAGAAGAGGGCGTCCGCGCACTCGCCTCCGCCCTGCCGGGCGTGGTTCGCGACGGTACCGACGTCGAGGCCCGAGCGAACGCCCTCTACGGGGCCTGGCTGTGCGGTGCCGTCCTAGGCGCCACCACGATGTCGCTGCACCACAAGCTGTGCCACACACTGGGCGGCACGCTGGACCTGCCGCACGCCCAAACGCACACCGTTGTCCTGCCGCACGCCCTGGCCTACAACCAGCCGGCGGTACCGCAAGCCCTGTCCACATTGTCGCGGGCCCTCGGCGGAGTCGCCGACCCCGCGCGGGCGTTGTGGGAGCTGGCTGGGAGGCTCGGCGCGCCTCGGTCGCTGCGTGAGCTCGGCATGGCCGAAGCGGACATCCCACGCGTCGTCGACTTCGCGGTGAGCAATCCCTATGCCAATCCACGCGACGTCACAGCCGACGGTATCCGCGGGCTCCTGCAGCAGGCATGGGTCGGCGACCCACCCCAGGGCTAGAGGCGCGACTTCAACGTGCTCCGAAAGTCCTGACCTCCTCGAGGCCACTGCTCCGACATCCTGCGATCGAAAGAACGGCGGTCCCCTCATGACCAGAAAGGGCAATCCGCATCTCGCGACCGCGCTGCGGCACGACGGGCCGCAGCCGGCTGATGCGGCCCTGGCTGCGGTGCTCGTGCACGGCAGAGGACAGGATCCTGACTACATGGCGGAGGTCGCCAAGCGCATCGGGATGGCCGACGTGCGCTGCGTCTACCCCGCTGCATTCGGCAACAGCTGGTACCCAGGCCGATTCATGGACGCCCTCGAGGCGAACGAGCCGTGGCTCAGCTACGCCCTGGAGGCTGTTGATTACGCCTTGACGACCCTGAGCGCGGACGGATTCGATTCCCGCCGCACGGCGCTCATCGGGTTCTCGCAAGGGGCCTGCCTGATCGCGGAGTACCTCGTGCGCCACCCCCGATCCTTCGGGGCTGTGGCAGTGCTGACCGGTGGATATCTAGGCCCTGACGGCCCAGTGCGACGTGCCACCGGCATGCTGCTCGGCACCCCCGTACTACTGAGCAGCAGCCAAGTCGATGAGTGGGTGCCGCCCGGGCGGGTGCGGCAGACAGCCGCACTCTTGCAGACCATGGGCGCAGCAGTGACCCTGCGCATCCACGACGCCCCCGAGCACGGTGTAAACGACACCGAGGCGCGTGCTGTACGCGATCTCCTCGACGCCGTCACGTCTAAGACCCACTAACGCATCCGCCCATACTTGCGAGGCTCCATGGACCTCCCGAACATTCAGACCACCGACTTGCCTGCGACCGAACGGCAGGCCACGACGGTTACTACCGGGGAACCCGTACCGGCGAGGAACGAACGGTGGCGCGTCTGGCCGCTGCTCGGGCCGGCATTCGTCGCGGCTGTGGCCTACGTAGACCCCGGCAACTTCGCGACCAACTTCTCCGGCGGCGCCGCCTTCGGCTACACCCTGCTGTGGGTCATCGTCGCGGCCAACCTCATGGCAATGCTCATCCAGTCGCTGACGGCCAAGCTCGGCCTGGCCACCGGCCGGGACCTGGCCACACTATGCCGTGAGCGGCTGCCCCGCCCGGTCGCCTGGGGGCTGTGGCTGCAAGCAGAGGCGGTCGCCATCGCCACCGACCTGGCCGAGATCGTCGGCGGCGCGATCGCGCTGAACCTCCTTTTCGGCGTCCCGCTGGCGATCGGCGGGCTGATCACCGCTGTCGTCGCATTCATCCTGCTCGGCGCCCACTCGCGCGGGCACCGACCGTTCGAGCGAGTCATCACCGGGCTGCTGCTCGTCATCGGGCTGGGCATCGGCTACATGCTCGTCGGCTCCGGCGTCGACCTCGACGGGGTCGCCGGCGGGCTGGTACCCACCTTCGACGGCCCGGACAGCCTGGTTCTGGCCGCCGGCATCCTCGGCGCCACCGTCATGCCGCACGTCATCTACGTACACTCAGCGCTCACGCCCGGCCGCTACGGTGACGCCGTCACCGCCGGGCTCACCGCCGAGGGCCGCGGCCGGCTGCTGCGCGCCCAGCGCATCGACGTCCTGGTCGCCATGGGCGTCGCCGGGCTGATCAACGCCGCGATGCTAATCATCGCCGCACAGTTGTTCACCAGGGGCGACGTCGCCGACTCCCTGGACGCCGTGCACGCCGGCCTTGGCGCCAAGCTCGGCACCGGCGCCGCGGCCGCCTTTGCTCTTGCCCTGCTCGCCTCGGGCTTCGCGTCGTCCGCGGTCGGCACCCACGCCGGACAGGTGGTCATGGCTGGCTTCCTACGCCGGCAGATCCCCGTCCTCGCACGCCGGCTGATCACCCTAGCGCCGGCGCTGGCCGTGCTGCTGCTCGGCGGCGACCCGACGAAGGCACTGGTGTGGTCACAGGTCGTACTCTCCTTCGGCATCCCGTTCGCACTAGTGCCGTTGCTCTGGCTGACAAGCCGCCGAGATCTCATGGGCGGCTGGGTGAATCGCAGGACCACCACATTGGCCGGCGCCGCAGTAGCTCTCGTCATCATCACGCTCAACGGGTACCTAGTGACTGGTCTCTCATAGCTGGCCACCCGGACGCCACGCCAGAGGCTTCATCGCCCAGCGAGTGTTCGGCTCCCTGTGACTTGCGGCCAGCACGACCAGTTGGTGAGCCTGAACACCGCGCTCACCAACAGGCTCACAAATGACGACGTCAACGTACGTGAAGGTGTCCGCGACCTCCTCCGATCGGCATCGCCCGGCCTGACAGTCGTCTTCACGTCAACGATCCAGATGCTCACCGCCGCCCACTCGCGCGGCTAAACAGTTCTCGCGGCCTGAACTCCGCCGCCTTCGTCCACCGAAGGGAAACTCATGCAGCAGGTCAAGGCCGTTGTCGCACTGGGCAAGGGCAAGCCGGTCGAAGTGGTCACCATCAACGTGCCGAGCCCGGGCCCGGGGGAGGCCGTGGTACGTGTGCAGGCCTGCGGGGTATGCCACACCGACCTCCACTACCGCGAGGGCGGCATCAACGACGACTTCCCGTTCCTACTGGGCCACGAGGCCGCCGGAGTCGTCGAGGAGGTCGGGCCGGACGTCACGGGCGTCGCTCCGGATGACTTCGTGATCCTCAACTGGCGCGCCGTGTGCGGCGAGTGCCGAGCCTGCAAGCGTGGCGACCTGCAGTACTGCTTCAACACCCACCACGCTACACAGAAGATGACCCTCAGCGAGGGCGAGATGGCCGGCACCGAACTCTCGCCGGCGCTGGGCATCGGGGCGTTCGCTGAGAAGACGCTGGTGGCCGCCGGCCAATGCACCAAGGTCGACCCGTCCGCCCGCCCGGCCGCAGTCGGGCTCCTCGGCTGTGGGGTGATGGCTGGCATCGGCGCTGCGATGAACACCGGCGGTGTGACCCGCGGCAAGTCCGTTGCCGTCATCGGCTGCGGCGGCGTGGGCGTGGCCGCCATCGCCGGGTCAGCGCTAGCGGGCGGATCGCCGATCATCGCGGTGGACATCGACGCTAAGAAGCTTGAGGCGGCGACGAAGTTGGGTGCCACACACACCGTCGACTCCTCGAAGGCGGACCCCATCGAGGCGATCCGGGAGATCGTGGGAGGCAGTGGGACTCACCAGGGCGCGGAGGGCGCCGACGTGGTCATCGACGCGGTCGGCCGGCCGGAGACCTGGAGGCAGGCGTTCTACGCCCGCGACCTCGCCGGGACCGTCGTCCTGGTGGGTGTCCCGACGCCGGACATGAAGGTGCCCGACCTCCCGCTGATCGACGTCTTCGGCCGCGGTGGGGCCCTCAAGTCGAGCTGGTACGGCGACTGCCTGCCCACCCGCGACTTCCCGATGCTCGTCAAGCTCTATCAGCAGGGTCGGCTCGACCTCGACGCCTTCGTGACCGAGGAGATCGGCATCAACGACGTGGAGGCGGCGTTCGAGCGGATGCACCACGGCGACGTGCTGCGGTCGGTGGTGTTGTTCTCGTGACCGCGCGCATCGACCATGCCGTCTCGAGCGGCACGTTCACCCTCGATGGCGAGACCTTCGACGTCGACAACAACATCTGGGTCGTCGGCGACGACGCCGAGTGCGTGGTGATCGACGCCCCGCACAGCGTCGACGACATCCTCGCCGTAGTGGGTAACCGCAAGGTCAAGGCCATCGTGTGCACCCACGCTCACGATGACCACGTGCGGGTCGCCCCCGCGCTCCGCGAGGCCGTCGTCGCGCCGATCATGCTGCACCCCGCCGACAGGCACCTGTGGGAACTCACCGACACAGACCACCGCTGGGACCTCGACCTCGCCGACGACATGACCATCGAGGTGTGCGGGACGACGCTGCACTTACTGCACACGCCAGGCCACACCCCCGGAGCGGTGTGCCTCTACGTGCCCGACCTCGGCTGCGTCTTCACCGGCGACACGCTCTTCCACGGCGGGCCAGGGGCGACCGGGCGCTCCTACAGCGATGCCGACGAGATCAAGACATCGGTCCGTACGAAGCTATTCGCGCTGCCCAGCGACACGCTGGTGCACACGGGACACGGGCAGAGCACCACTATCGCAGCTGAGCGGGCCCGTACCGCTTCAGAATGGCTTCACAGCCTGTGAGCTGCGGCTTCGCCGGACGATCAGCTGGCTCGGTGGTACTCGGAGCATCTGGCGGGCCTGCTGGGTGGCCCGGCCCTGCATCAAGGCGGACAACCTCGGACGCTCGCGAACAGTTCTCGCCGGTTACTGCCAGATCCGTGCCGGAACGGGCGGTTGACCACAGTCAGCCGCAGAACGGGAGCACGCGATCAACTGCACCCGTTGTTCACCCCCCGGTAGTGGCTGTGTGCCGTGTGGGAGGCTGGGCCTGGGCGGGCTTGGCGAGCATCGGTGGCGGGTGGCTGCCCTCGTCGTCGGTGGGTTCCTCGAGGTTGAAGGCTGCCGCGAACTCCCGCAGTCCCGCTTCGTCCTCGGCTTTGGTGAGCGCTTTTTCGGCCAGTGCTTGCGGGTGGAGGTCGCTCAGATGGAGATCGGAGAATGCCGGACCGAGTTCTGTGCGGATCTCGGCTTGAGCGCTGTCGGAGAACGCTCGGAACTTGCGGATGAGAGCGGATACATCGGAGATCGCCTTGGGGAGTTTTTCCGGTCCGAGGACGACGACCGCGATCACGAAGATTGCGAGCATCTCGAGCGGGCCCATATCGAAGAACATGCGTGGCCTCCTGGGGGTGGCGGTTCACGGGTGGAGCCGGCTCAACGACCTTGATCCGACTCGTCGAGGGTGGGAAGCGGCGAGGGCTCGTCGGGACTCAGGCTTGCCGTTTCCTTGCGGGCACGGCGACGGTCGTTGACCCAGGAGATGGCGCAGGCGGCCAGATACAGCACGGTGATGGGGCCGGCGAGCGCGAGCATGCTCAGCGGATCGCTGCTGGGCGTGGCGATGGCGGCGAAGACGGTGACGCCGATGACCATGTGCCGCCACCAGCTCGTCATGCGGGCGGCGCTGAGGATGCCTGCCAGATTGAGCATGATGAGGACCAGGGGGAGTTCGAAGGACAGCCCGAAGACCACGACCATGCGGGTCGCCAGGTCGAGGAAGTCGTCGACGGGCAGGATGTTGGTGGCCTGGTCGGGGGTGAAGGAGATCAGCACCCGCGCCGTCGTGGGCAGGACGGCGTAGGCGAAGGCGGCTCCGGTCAGGAAGAGCGGGATTCCTGTGGCGAGGAAGGCGAGGGTGTACTTCTTCTCTGCGCGGTGCAGCCCCGGGGCGAGAAAGGCCCAGAGCTGGTAGAGCCAGATGGGGCTCGCGCCGATGAGGCCGGCGGTCAGCGACACCTTCAGGGCGAGGGTGAAGGGTGACAGGAGACCGTTGGTGGCGATGAGCCCGCATCGCCCGGAGTCCGCCGTGCCGCCCCCCTCCCCGGTGGTGCAGCCCGGCAGGGGCGCGATGACGAAGTCGATCAGCTGCTTGTAGAACAGCCCCGCGACAACGGTCGTCACGATGACTGCGCCGACCGCCTTCAGCAGGCGGTTCCGCAGCTCGCGGAGGTGATCCACAAGGGTCATGCGCCCCTGGGGGACCTGGGATGCGACTGAGAGCACGAGCAGACCTCCGTTCTTCTCTCGCAGACGACGTCCGCGTCAGCGCGTGCCGACGGTGTCCCGGGAATGGGCTGTGGCAGTGGTCTGCTGTGGCCCGGGCGTGGCATCGAGGGCGTCCTGGCGGGCGACCCGTCCCGTGGAGTCGGCCTGCGCAGAGACCGGGCCTGCGGCCGTGGTCTCGTCCTCGCGGCTGCGCATGGCCTTGGTCTCGCTCTTGAGGATGCGCATGGACTGTCCGAGCGAACGCGCCATGTCGGGCAGGCGCTTGGCGCCGAAGATCAGGATGACGACGACGAGGATGAGCAGGAGCTCGGGTGCTCCGAGTTTGCCGAACATGATGGTTGCCTTTCGGGTCAGGAGCGGCGATTGCTCCGCCGTGTGTGGGGGGTTGGGCTGGTGCGGGCGAGGGCATGTGCCTGACCTCGCCCGCACGGGTGGCTAGCGAAGGGGCCGGAAACCCGCGCGAAGCTCTTCCGCAAAGAGCTGCGGCTGTTCCCAGGCCGCGAAGTGCCCGCCCTTGTCGAGCTTGTTGTAGTGGATGAGGTTGGGGTAGGCCTTCTCGGCCCAGCTCTTGGGAGCCTGGTAGATCTCGTCGGGGAAGACGCTCACGGCGACCGGGACGGTGACGCCCTTGGCAGCGACAACGGAGAGCTTGTTCTCCCAGTAGAGACGAGAGGCAGAAACCGCCGTGTTCGTCAGCCAGTAGAGCGTGATGTTGTCCAGGACATCGTCCCGCGTGAGGCCTTCGCGGTGTCCGGCGAAGGCCCGGGAGATCAGCTCCAGGCTGCGCACATCATGGTCCAGCAGGAAGGCCGCCAGACCGATGGGAGAATCCGTCAGCCCGGTCAGCGTCTGCGGGCGCGTCCCCATGATCCGGGCGTAGGCGACGTGTTCCTTGTTCAAGGAGCCCAGCTGCTGGACCGCGTGTGTCTCCTCGCCCGAGAGACCGGAGGGCAGCGGGGCGCCGGTCGCGAGCGCCTTGGCGATGTCGGGCGGAACCGCGCCGGGCAGGTTGGTGTGGATGCCGAGCAGCCCCGAAGGCGCCTGCACGCCCATGAGATCCACGATGACCGCACCCCAGTCGCCGCCCTGCGCCGCATACTTGGTGTAGCCCAGGCGCTTCATCAGCACCGCCCAGGCGCGCGCGATGCGGTCGGGGCCCCAGCCGGTCGTGGTCGGCTTGCCGGAGAAGCCGTAGCCGGGCAGCGACGGAATCACCACGTGGAAGGCGTCGGAGGCGTTCCCGCCGTGGGCGGTGGGGTTGGTGAGCGGTTCGATGATCTTCAGCTGCTCGATGACCGAGCCGGGCCATCCGTGCGTGACGATGAGCGGCAGCGCGTTCTTGTGCTTCGAGCGGACGTGGATGAAGTGGATGCCCAGCCCGTCGATCTCAGTGATGAACTGCGGCAGGGCGTTCAGCCTCGCCTCGACCTTGCGCCAGTCGTACTCCGACGCCCAGTAGCGCGCGAGCTCCTGCATCGTCGTGAGCGGCACGCCCTGCGACTGATCCGCGACGGTCTCGTGCTCGGGCCAGCGCGTGGACACGATGCGCCGGCGGAGATCGACCAGATCCCTCTCAGGGAAACGGACACGGAAGGGACGGATCCTCCTGTCCGCCGGCGAACCAAGACCGGACACCCCTTCGGCCGCTGCAGCCGACTGGACGGAGGACAGACCAACGGGCCCCGCAACCGCTGCAGCCGCCACAGCAGCCGAAGTGGAAAGAAACTTCCGTCGAGAGTGCGCCGGAATCATTTCAGACATGATGAACCCTCCTGGGTATTTGACTTGCCATGTAGGGGGATGACGGCCCACGTCGTTTCGGTGAGGCCGACGTGCGGGTACCGGACCGGCCGGTCGATGCACGTCAAAAGGGTGGCCGCCCCATCGAGGCGGGGCGTCTGCGGGTGGTCGAACCCCGTTGTCCGACGCAGTGGCCGAAGGCCGTGGAGTGCATGTGCACAAACGTGCGGCTGTTCCCGGCCGCACGGTGCTCACCCTTGTCGAGTCTTGTGTTGTTTCGGGCCCACTCGGGCCGACTCAACCTGCAAACAAACCTACGCCACTCTTTACTCGTGCACAAGTGAAGTTGAAGCACTGAAAATGTGGGCTAGGAAACACCTATGTCGGGGGGCCGATGTCCGAGGTCAGCGCACTTGTGAGCCGGCGGGCCGGATCGCGGAGGCGCAAGCCGCCGGACATGCGGTCCCTCCCTTGCAACGGACATGTGCCGGGTGCGAGGGCGCCGAAATGATCACAGCCAGCTTCATCGGGGCAGGTCAACCGGCGTTCTCCACTTCGCGACGTGGCGAGCTGGTACGGCTTTCGCCGAGTCCGCGATGTGGGTGGTGCCGACGGAGCCGATCAGGAGCCGTGAGGGAGCCATATCCTGCTCGCCACCGCGAGTATTCGCGTGGGCGGCGGTGCCGGCCCGACGCGATCCTCTTCATGACGGCACGCGATGAAGCGGCAACCCTCTTGCCGCGGGGCACCACCGTGGTGCGGGGACGGACACGGCCTGCGGGAAGCCGGCGTCGACATCCGATTCGGAACCTCCGTAACCTCCCTGGCGCGCGAGGGCGGCGAGGTCCAGATCACCCTGGCCGACGGCGGACATCTGGGGGTTTCGTCGCCCGGCGGGTGACCGGCCTCCGCGTCAGCTTTCTCGCCGCGTCGCGTTAAGGAGTCGGCGGCCCACCTGGTCAGTACAAGGTTCCCGGACCTCGTCGCCGGCGCCCGTCGGTTCCTGCTGGCCCTGGCGCATGGCAACCCATTGGCTCTGCTGGAGCTGCCGTCGGCGCTGCCCACGGCGCGGAGTCCGGTCCTCGACGAAGTCCCCGCCGTGCTGCCGCTCAGCCGGCGCCTGGAGACAGTGTTCGGCTCTCGGGTCACCGGTCTGCCGCGGCCGTCGCAGTGCCTGCTCCTGCTGGCCGCACTGGAAGGCACGGGCGATCTCGGGGTGCTGCAGGCTGCCTCGCGGCAGGCGAACGACGGGTACGACCTGGCGCCCGCCGAGCGTGACCAACTGGTGCACATCGCCGAAGGAGCACGACGGCTGAGGTTTCGTCATCCGCTCATCCGTTCCGCGGTGGTGGGGAACTCCACCAGCAGTGAAGCCACAGCTGACGTGCGGGCCACCGTGAGTGGCCCCGAAGGAGGCCCGAAGTGAGCAACCGCACCACCCGATGGGCGCTCCGCAGGATCTTCATCGACAAGCAGAGTCTCAACGCCTTCCATGCGCTGGTGCAGACCGCGGAGGCGGTACGCACGGCCGCCTCCGCGGCCGGACTCTGCCGAACCGTCGCGGAACTGATCAACCTCCGCATGTCACAGCGCCTGCCTCCCCGTTTCGACGTACACACCAAGCCGGCTCTCCGTGCGGGCGAGTCGCCTCGGAGACTGGGGGTCCTGGCGGCCTGGTGGACACCGGCATGTTCACCCGTCATGAGCGCGCGACGCTAGCGCCGGCCGAGGCGGCAATCGATCCGACGCCGACGCGCAGGTGTCCGCTTACGAGGCGGGCCAGTGCGCCCTCACCGACGACCAGGTCTCGGCCGCGATCTGGGTGGTGATCGCCATCAACGCGTTCAACCGTGCGCCGATCACGAGTAAGCATCCGGTGCGGCCACTCCGCGAGGGGCAGGCGGCACCGCCCACAACCACGCCATGCGATCCCTCTGGGATGACAAAGCATCTAGTTGACTCATCACTTAACTCTTGCCTAGAGTCCATGTTGACGAATCAACCAGCCTGCGTCCCTTTCCTACGGCGCAGGCGCACGGAAGGACACCCCAATCCAGCGGCTCGGACTCATCGCTCTGGACGCGGCGGGACAGCAGCCGTTCGCCGTCCGCGTCGATGACCACCGGATGGTGGTGGTGTGGCTTGCCGATGTCTGCTCCGGCCCAGGTCTCGGACACGGTCACCTCGGCGAGTTCGTCGTGCCAGAACCCAGCAGGCGACCTCTCCGACGTCGCCCTGTGCAGCGATGGAGTCGCGTCTCCCGATCGGCGGCCGGGTCGTCACGGGTCCCCGGCGGCCATGTCCTTCAAGCCATCCAGCAGCTCACATGACAGCCATACCCCGGGCCCCTGAGCCGCGCCGATCTTACGAATGACCAGTCGGACCCGCATCAATAGATAGGACCCTCATGTACGTCACCGCCGCCGTTCTCAGCGTGCTCCTCGCCCTTGTGACGCTGGCCGCGGGTGCACCCAAGACGGTGCTCAAGGGCGATGTCTCGGCCGCTCTGCAGTCGCACATGGGGCTGAGTGCGAGGTTCGTCCGCCTCATCGGACTGGCCGAGGTCTCCGCAACGGCGGGCCTGGTCGTGGGGCTCTTCTGGCAGCCTCTGGGCATCGCGGCGGCCATCGGCTTCGCCCTCACCATGATCGGCGCCGTGGGCTACCACGTCCAGGTCGGCGACTACGCCAACCCCGAGACCCGGCAGAACGCCATGGCCGCGGTCATTCTCATCCCAGTCTCCGTGGCCACCGCCGAGACGCTCGCTCTGGCCATGTGACCCGCGTCGGACCGCCCACGCGACACGGCTCGCCCCGACCCGTCCCGGTCAGGACGCGTCCTCGCCCAGCTTCTCCACCACGCGCTCGGAGATCTGAGCCAGCGCCCGCAGCTCCGCCGGCGTGACATGGTCGAGGAACAGAGCGCGCACCGCCTCCACGTGTTGCGGGGCAGCGGCCTCGATCATCGCGCGCCCCGCGTCCGTGATCACCACGAAGGCGCCGCGTCCGTCCTCGGGACACTCTTCCCGCACCACCAGCCCACGCTTGACCATACGGGAGATGTGGTGGGAGATCCGACTCTTCTCCCATTCCAACGCACGGGCAAGATCCAGAATCCGCTGCCGCCCATCCGGTGCGTCCGTCAGCTCGGCCAGCACTGCGAAGTCCGCGGGCGAGACATTGGACTCCGTCTGCAACAAGCGTGACAACCGGCTCTGGAGCCTCTCCTGAAGGCGGACGAAGGTGCGCCACGCGTGCTGCTCCTCCGGCGTCAACCACCGCACCGTTTCTTCCATGGAGCAAAGTGTAGACTAGTTGACACTTCACCAAACTGCTGGGGTCTTCGGCACCGTGATCGCCCCGGCCCCACCTGAGGGTCGCCCCGACTCCGGAGGTGCGGCACGGCCTGTCCTGCCCTGACTTTCTCGGGCCGCGCCTCCGGGCCTACCTGCCGCCGGGGCGTCCCTCGGACTGGCATGTCTTCCCTTCTCCCGGCCGGAAAATCTTCGGCCGTCTCACAATTTGGGCGGAGTTCGCGGTGTTTTTCACCAAACGTTCCTGACTTGTCACCATGGTCGATATGTGACAGGTCGCCGAGTGGCCCGGGGCGACTTCCCCTGACCGGCGGGCCAACCGTCGGGCTCAGGGCACGGACGCGGTGCCCGCCCACCCCTCCTCAACCAGGAGTGGCCACCCTCAACTGATGAAGACTTAAGGGGTCCATCACATGGCAGCCGAGATCGTCAATCCCCATAGCGGGAGCGGTACGGAGACGGAGAGCATCGCCGGGGAGTCCGGCGAACCCTTCGATCCGGCCTTCGCCCTGCACCGCGGCGGCAAGATGGCCATCCAGGCCACGGTGCCGGTCCGGAACAAGGACGACCTGTCCCTCGCGTACACGCCTGGCGTCGCCAAGGTGTGCACCGCCATCGCCGAGCAACCTGAGCTCGTCCATGACTACACCTGGAAATCGCAGGTCGTCGCCGTGGTCACGGACGGTACGGCCGTCCTCGGCCTCGGTGACATCGGGCCGGAGGCCTCGCTCCCCGTGATGGAGGGCAAGGCGATCCTGTTCAAGCAGTTCGGCGGCGTCGACGCGGTGCCGATCGCGCTCGCGACCACGGACGCGGACGAGATCGTGGAGACCGTCGTGCGGCTCGCGCCGTCCTTCGGCGGCGTCAACCTGGAGGACATCTCGGCGCCGCGGTGCTTCGAGATCGAGCGCAAGCTGCAGGAGCGGCTCGACATCCCGGTCTTCCACGACGACCAGCACGGCACCGCCATCGTGACGCTGGCGGCCCTGCGCAACGCCGCGAAGCTGTCCGGA
>NZ_JBEXID010000110.1:0-16324 GCF_040608395.1 Streptomyces sp. NPDC005181 | reverse complement strand
CCCCATGACGGCTCGGCCCTCTGCCGAGGTGCCCGCGGGCACCTCGGCAGAGGGCCTGTCCCAAGGACCCGGCCACAGCGGAAACGGGCAAAGGATCACCCGGACCGACACACCTCCGGGCTGCAGGTAGTGTCCTGCCTCCGCCTCAGGCCCCCACGCTCACCGTGAAGCGCCGCGGGTTGCCGTCGTTCGCGGCGCCCGAGACGTCCGGCCGGCCGTCGGGACGCACGTCGTCGTACGGGAACGCGTACCCGATCGGGGTGTTCGCGTGCACCACACGCGACCAGTGGTTCGTCACCGCGCCCTGGTAGTAGTCCGTCACCGTCGTGCCGTTCGGCTGGTCGGGGTGCGAGAGCATGAGGGACCGGTTGAACCCCGCCGCCAGCCGCGCCAGCAGCGCCTTCTTGTCGTCCGAGTCGCCCGGGTTGTTGGTGAACGGTCCGTGGTTGCAGGTGAAGATGTCCTTCGACACCGGCTTGGTGAAGGTGTGGCCGCCGTCGAAGGTCAGGATGTCGCCGACTACCCGGCCGGTCCGCACGCCCCGACCGCCCTGGAGATCGATCCGCAGATCCGTACCCCGGTACTTCTCCCAGACCTGGTCGATCTGTGCGGTGAACAGGTCCCGGAGCGGCATCTGGTCCGGCCGGTCGAAATAGGGCGCCATCAGGTTCTGCGGCGAGATCACCCGCAGCACGCCGCCGTCCGTGCCACGGGTCACGAGCTTGTCCCACGGCTGCCCGTCGGCCGCCGCCTGGGCGGTCAGGGCGTCGGCGATCCGCTGCACGGCGCCGTTCGGAAGCGGCGCGACCGTGTGCGTCGTGTCGCCCTCCAGTGTCAGGCCGATCGGCAGCGCGGTGACCAGATCGACGTAGCTGATGTTCGCGTACAGCTGCTGCGGGTTGAAGGTGAACTCGCAGAACGACCAGGTCCGCCCGTAGTTCGGGTCGGCGGACGTCGCGAACGCCGGCTCGACCAGTGCGGGGCCGGGGTTCAGGAAGAAGTCCAGCTTGTCGTTGCGTACGAAGTAGACGCGGGCGCCGTACATCTGAGGGAGCGTCAGGACGACGGGGCCGGCGCCGGCCGGCTTCAGCGGGATGGCGCAGTCGACCGGCAGCGGGGTCTGCGGTGCGGCGGGGGAGTCGGGGCGGTAGCTGCTGCCGTCGGTCCGCAGCAGCAGCCAGCGGCCGGTGCCCTGTTCATGGCCGCTGACATAGGCGTGGACCGTGCCGGGCAGCGATCGGTTCTCCAGAGCTAGTTCACAGGTGGCGGCGGCCGCCGACGCGTGCGGGCTGAGGGTGCTTCCCCAGGCCGGGTAGGTGAGCGCGGTCGCGGTGGCGGCGGCGCCTGTCAGGAACAGTCTGCGCGAGATCACGGGGGGACTCCTGAGGTGTGGGGGCCGCGGACGGGAACGATCGTGCGGGGAGGTGGAGCAGGGGGCGTCCGCGGTGCGCACCACTCTCGCGACGGCCGCCACCAGCGTCAAGGGTTGTGACTGAGAGCGCTCTCAGGAATGAGAATTCTTCACAACTCGTCGAGTGGGAACGGTAATTGGCGGGCCGGCTGTGAGGTGAGTTCTGGCTCTGCGGTCAGGAAGTGAACACTGCACCCGCCCCGGCTCGCGCAACGGTCACTTGGACTTACGCATCACGGTTGTTGGACTGGCGCACACCTCGGGGCCCTACGTCGTTGACGGTGTCCCAACACGGGGACTACTCAGGGCACATGTCGCGAAGATTCACTTCGGCGGGCGCTGTCGCCGCCGCCTCAGCCGCCGTCCTGGCGCTCGTGGGGACCGCGCTCCCCGCCGCAGCCGCCACTCAGTCACCCGCCGCAGCCGGCACGGCCGTCCCCGCGGACGCTGCCGTCATCGGATCCCCGCAGCTCTCGGTCGCTGTCGCCGACGATTTCCCGCGCGTCCTGTCGTACACCGACCGGGCCAGCGGCAACCAGCTGCTGGGAAGTACGCAGCCGGTCACCGCCGTCACCCTCAACGGTGCCGCGCACGCGGTGCAGCCGAAGGGCGCGCCCCGGGTCACCGCCACGACCGCGCGGTACACGCTCACCTTCCCCGACCTGCCCGGCGTCGAGATCGACGCCTCGCTCTCGGTCTCCGGACGGGCCACCACCTTCAAGGTGACGGCCGTCCGCGACACCGAGGCGTTCCGGGTCGGCACCATCGACATCCCCGGCCACGACCTGGTCTCCGTCGGCTCCACGGACACCGGCGCCGCCACCGCGTTCACCCGCCTGGACCCGGACTCGACGAAGACCGCCGACGTCTTCGCCCGGGTCAGCTCCGGCACCGCCGCCGACAAGGCGCCGGTCGGTGCCTCGTACGCGATCGTCAACACCGGCACGCTCGCCGCGGCCGTCGAGTCCAACTCCTCGTACGACAAGCCGTCCGGCGCCACCGGCGGCGACGACGCCCGGTTCTGGCACCAGGCCCGCAAGGCCGACGACGGCAGTGTCCGGGTCGGCGTCTGGTCCGGGCAGTGGACCTACCGCGGCAACGGCGCACCGAAGCCGGAGAGCGGCGCGAACCTGCCCTGGGCCAAGGTCGTCGTCACCCCCGACGCCAACGGCGACAAGACCGTCGACTGGCAGGACGGTGCCGTCGCGTTCCGCACCATCGGCGTCACCGCGCCGGGCAGCGACGCCACCGCGAACCGGGTGATCACCCACATCCCGTTCAACTTCGCCAGCCAGGCCACCCACCCCTTCCTGCGTACCCTCGACGACGTAAAGCGGGTCTCGCTCGCCACCGACGGCCTCGGTCAGCTGGCGCTGCTCAAGGGATACGCCGCCGAGGGCCACGACTCCGCCCACCCCGACTACGGCGGCAACTACAACAAGCGCGCCGGCGGGCTGAAGGACCTCAACACGCTGCTGAAGGACGGCAAGAAGTGGGGCGCCACCTTCGGCGTCCACGTCAATGCCACCGAGGCGTACGCGGACGCCCACGCCTTCGACGAGAAGCTCGTCGACAAGACGAAGCCCGGCTGGAACTGGCTCGGCCAGAGCTACTACATCGACCAGCGGAGCGACATCAACAGCGGCAACCTGGCCCGCCGTTTCCAGCAGCTGCGCGACGAGACCGACCCCAACCTCAGCCTGCTCTACATCGACGTCTACTACACGCACGGCTGGATCGCCGACAAGACCCTGCAGACCGTGCAGAAGCAGGACTGGAACGTCGCCACCGAGTGGGCCGACAAGTTCGAGCGCGGCTCGCTCTGGTCGCACTGGGCCAATGACCTCGACTACGGCGGCGCCACCAACAAGGGCCTCAACTCGCAGATCGTCCGGTTCATCCGCAACAGCGAGAAGGACGTCTGGAACAACGACCCGGTCCTCGGCCAGACCGCCATCGACGAGTTCGAGGGCTGGACCGGCGAGACCGACTGGAACGCCTTCCACGACAACATCTGGCAGCGCAACCTGCCCGCCAAGTACCTCCAGCAGCAGAAGATCACCCGCTGGGACGGCAACCACATCACTTTCTCCGGTGGCGTACGGGGCACGGTCGAGGACGGTAGGCGGACCTTCTACGACCACGGCCGCAAGGTGCTCAGCGGCACCGACTACCTGCTGCCGTGGGACGGCGGCAAGAAGCTGTACCACTACAGCAAGTCCGGTGGTACGAGCAGCTGGGCGGTGCCGTCCGAGGGCGCGTACACCGTCTACAAGCTCACCGACAACGGCCGGGTCAGGGCCGGCACGGTCCGGCCCGTCGACGGGAAGATCACGCTGACGGCCACCGCCGGACAGCCGTACGTCCTCTACCCGGACCACGCACCCTCCGCTGCTGACCCGGAATGGGGCGAGGGCAGCGCGGTCGACGACCCCGGCTTCAACGACAACGGGCTCGACGACTGGTCGAAGAGCGGGACCGTCGCCCGTGACACCGACGACCAGGGCCGCAACAGCGCGAAGCTCTCCGGCGACGGCACGGCCGCCGTCGCGCAGCGCATCTCCGGCCTCAGGCCCGGCGCGCGCTACACCGCCTCCGCGCTGATCGAGGTCCAGTCCGGAAAGACCCGGCACACGACGCTCTCGATCGGCGGCAGGTCCGTCGCCGTGGACCGCTCCACGGCCGAGGACTACGTTGCCGCTTCGGACTGGCACGGCACGTACTTCCAGCGGGCCAAGGTGAACTTCACCGCCCCCGCGGACGGCCGCACCACGTTCCGTATCGAAGCGGCCGAGGGCAGCACCGCGACGGTGCGGGCCGATGACGTACGGATCGTCGCCAACGCCCCGGCGACCAGGAAGAACACCGTCGTGTACGAGGACTTCGAGGACGTCGACCAGGGTTGGGGCCCCTTCCTCAAGGGCGACGCGGGCGGCTCCACCGACCCCAGGACCGTCATCTCCCAGCTGCACGCCCCCTACACCCAGGCCGGGTGGAACGGGAAGCTCGTCGACGACGTGATCGGCGGCAAGGAGTCCCTGAAGGCCCACGAGGAGAACAGCGGACTCGTCTACCGGACCGCGCCCTGGACGGTGCCGATGGCCGACGGCCACCGGTACAAGGTCGAGTACGACTACCAGTCCAGTCACGCCGGTGCCTATGAGTGGGTCGACGGCTACGACCGGATCACGGCCGACGGCAACCCCGACCCGGTCGGGACCCGGACCACCGCGATCGGACAGCAGCGCACCACCGGACACTTCGCCGAGACCGTCACAGCGGGCTGCGGCGACACCTGGACCGGGCTCCGCAAGCGCGACGACGCACCCGAGGGCGCCGACTTCGTCCTCGACGGGTTCACCGTGACCGACCTCGGTCCGGCCCTCGCCGGTGAGCTGGCCGCCTGCGGCACGCTCAGCGTCGACCCGGCCGCCGAGACCCTGGAGCCGGGCACGGCCAACGTCGTCAAGGCGAGTTTCACCAACTACGAGGCGACGGCCGCGACCGACGTGTCGGTCGGCCTCACCGTCCCCGACGGCTGGAAGGCGGAGCCCGCGGGCGCCGTCACCTTCGACTCCGTGGCGGCGGGCGCCAAGGTCACCGGCAGCTGGCAGGTCACCCCGCCGGTGGACGCCACGTACCAGACGTACAGCCTGAGTGCCGAGGCGTCGTACACGGTCGGCGGGGCGAAGCGGTCCCTGGGTGCGCAGACGTCCGTACGGACCCTGCCGCCGCCGCCCACCGCGGACAGCTGGGCCAGCGACCTGGACTGGACGGCGTCGAGCAACGGCTGGGGGCCGGTCGAGCGTGATCTCTCCAACGGTGAGACGGGCACCGGCGACGGCACCCCGCTGACGATCGGCGGCACCGTTTATGCCAAGGGCCTCGGCAGCCACGCCCCGGCGACCATCCGCTACTACCTGGGCGGCATGTGCACGTCGTTCACCGCCGAGGTGGGCGTGGACGATGTGCAGAAGACCGCGGGCAGTGTGCAGTTCAGCGTCAGGGCCGACGGCACGGAGAAGGTGAAGTCGCCGGTCCTCAAGGCGGCCGACACCGCCTGGTCGCTCACGGCGGACGTCACCGGCGCGAAGTACGTCGAGCTGGTGGTCGCAGACGGCGGAGACGGCAACGGCAACGACCACGCGGACTGGGGCGACGCGCGATTCCACTGCGGAAGCTGAATGAGCCGGCAGTGAGCAGGGAGGGGGGTGGGGCCGATCCCGGTCCCACCCTCTTGCCGTTCCAGCGAGCCCGTCTCTGCGGACGCGCAGAAGGGTGGGGTCGCAAGGCCGGGGTATTCTCCCCGGACGTCGTGCCCGCGGTTGTGCGGGACGCCTCCACGAGGCGGGGCTGCTGACCGTCGCCCACCCGGCGGAACCGGCCGTGGACCGTCCGGAGGACATCCGGAAGACGCTGGACGCCCAGGCGGAGCATGGCCCGGGACTCACCGGTGTGTGCAGTACGCCACAGTGAGTCTTTGTGGAGCCCGTACAAACGGGGACCGTTGTGGGCTGGTGGTTCGCCTGCATGGCGCAAGGGTTCTGTCCGGCTCCACCAGGAAACGGGTCGGGAGACTGTGCAGAGTCGACGGCACGATTCTCTTGGTCGGCTTCGTAGGGTCGATACATGACCGTTGTGGACGAAACCCCGGGCGAGCCGAGTGACACCCGTGGCCGGGTGGCCGAACTGCTGGCACTGCGTGAGCAGGCGCGGCGCGGACCGAGTGACCGGGCGACCGAGGCGCAGCACGCCAAGGGCAAGCTGACGGCCCGTGAGCGCATCGAGCTGCTCCTGGACCCGGATTCGTTCAAGGAGGTCGAGCAGCTGCGTCGGCACCGGGCGACCGGGTTCGGCCTGGAGGAGAAGAAGCCGTACACCGACGGTGTCATCACTGGCTGGGGCACGGTCGAGGGCCGCACGGTCTTCGTCTACGCGCACGACTTCCGGATCTTCGGCGGCGCACTGGGTGAGGCCCACGCCACAAAGATCCACAAGATCATGGACATGGCGATCTCGGCGGGTGCCCCGCTGGTCTCGCTGAACGACGGCGCCGGCGCCCGGATCCAGGAGGGCGTCAGCGCGCTCGCCGGATACGGCGGCATCTTCCAGCGCAACACCCGAGCCTCCGGTGTCATCCCGCAGATCAGCGTGATGCTCGGCCCGTGCGCGGGCGGCGCGGCCTACAGCCCCGCCCTCACCGACTTCGTGTTCATGGTCCGCGAGACCTCCCAGATGTTCATCACCGGACCGGACGTCGTGAAGGCGGTCACCGGTGAGGAGATCTCGCAGAACGGCCTCGGCGGTGCCGATGTGCACGCCGAGACCTCGGGCGTCGCGCACTTCGCGTACGACGACGAGGAGACCTGCATCGCCGAGGTCCGCTACCTGATCGGGATGCTCCCGTCGAACAACCGGGAGAACCCGCCCACCGTGGCGAGCGACGACCCGGCCGACCGGCGCGGCGACGTCCTGCTCGACCTGGTGCCCGCCGACGGCAACCGCCCGTACGACATGCACAAGGTCATCGAGGAGCTCGTCGACGACGGCGACTACCTGGAGATCCACGAGCGCTGGGCCCGCAACATCATCTGCGCCCTGGCCCGGCTCGACGGTCAGGTCGTCGGCATCGTCGCCAACCAGCCGCAGTCCCTGGCGGGTGTCCTGGACATCGAGGCGTCGGAAAAAGCGGCCCGTTTCGTCCAGATGTGTGATGCATTCAACATTCCCATCATCACTCTATTGGACGTACCCGGCTTCCTGCCCGGCGTCGATCAGGAGCACGGTGGAATCATCCGGCACGGGGCGAAGCTGCTCTACGCGTACTGCAACGCCACGGTGCCGAGGATCTCGCTGATCCTGCGCAAGGCGTACGGCGGTGCGTACATCGTGATGGACAGCCAGTCCATCGGTGCCGACCTGACCTACGCCTGGCCCACCAACGAGATCGCCGTCATGGGCGCCGAAGGTGCCGCCAACGTCATCTTCCGTCGGCAGATCGCCGATGCCGAGGACCCGGAGGCCATGCGGATCCGCATGGTCAAGGAGTACAAGGCCGAACTGATGCATCCGTACTACGCCGCGGAGCGCGGACTGGTCGACGACGTCATCGACCCTGCCGAGACGCGCGAGGTGCTGATCGCCTCGCTCGCGATGCTCCGGTCCAAGCACGCCGATCTGCCGTCCCGCAAGCACGGCAACCCCCCGCAGTAGCCGCGGCCGGTGCCCCACCCCGCACAGACCGCCACGCACTGCCGAGAAGACGGAGAAACATCCATGAGCACTACTCCTGCTGAGTCCGTGCTGCGCGTCGAGAAGGGTCTTGCCGACCCGGAGGAGCTGGCCGCGATAACCGCGGTCCTGCTCGCTCGCGCAGCCGCCACGCCCGCCGCCGTCCCGGCCCACCGCGGCCGCACCCACGCCGGCTGGCGCCGCCTCGAGCGCACCCCGGGCTTCCGCGCCCCGCACTCCTGGCAGGGCTGAAGCACCGAGGACACCGCGCGGCGAAGGCCGCGCAACCCGAAAGGCCCCGCACTCCCGAAGGAGTGCGGGGCCTTTCGCATGGCTGCCGGAGGCTACCGCAGGCGCGCCATCAGCGCGTGCTCCACGAGCGTGATGAGCGCGCTCTTGGCGTCCGCGCGGTGGCGGGCGTCCGTGGTCAGGATCGGGGTGTCGGGGCCGATCTGCAGGGCCTCGCGCACCTCGTCGGGGGTGTACGCCTGGTGTCCGTCGAAGCCGTTGAGGGCGATGACGAAGGGCAGTCCGCTGTTCTCGAAGTAGTCGACGGCCGGGAAGCAGTCGGCGAGACGGCGGGTGTCCACGAGGACGACGGCGCCGATTGCGCCGCGGACCAGGTCGTCCCACATGAACCAGAACCGGTCCTGACCGGGTGTACCGAACAGGTACAGGATCAGGTCCTGGTCCAGGGTGATACGGCCGAAGTCCATGGCCACCGTCGTGGTGGTCTTGTCCCCGGTGTGCGTCAGATCGTCGATGCCCGCCGACGCGGACGTCATCACGGCTTCGGTGCGCAGCGGGTTGATCTCCGAAACGGCACCGACGAACGTGGTCTTACCCACGCCGAAGCCCCCTGCCACCACGATCTTCGCGGAGGTAGTGGAGCGGGCTGCTCCGCCGCTAGAGCTTGCGAAGTCCACTGAGCACCCTTTCGAGCAGTGTCACATCTGGCTGGCCGCCGGCGGACTCGTCGCCGCCGGGCTGATGGATAGCGACGAGTCCGGCCTCGGCCAGGTCGGCTACGAGGATCCGGGCAACGCCGAGGGGGATCGAGAGAAGCGCCGAGATCTCGGCAACCGACTTGATCTCGAAGCACAGCCGACAGATCCGCTGGTGCTCGGGCAACTGCCCTTGCAGCCGTGATGGATCGGCCGTGGTACTGACCAACGCCTCAATGGCGAGCTGGTAGCGCGGTCGGGTCCGGCCGCCGGTCATGGCGTACGGACGGACCAGCGGGTTGTGGGCGGCGGGAGCGGCGGGCTCGGCGGGCCGCCGCGGCTGCACCGGCTGAATGCGGGGCTGCTGGGGCGATTCGATCCGATGCGGGCGCTGAGGGTGCTGCGGCTGCTGCTGCCACCCACCGTCCTGCGCCTGCGGCCACCCGCCGTCCTGCGCCTGCCGACGCGGGTACGGCTGCTGGGGCTCATAGGGCTGCTGCGCGCCCTGTCTGCTGGGGGTGGAGGGGAAGTTGTAACGGTTGTCCCCGTGCTCGCCCGGTACTTGCTGACCACCGTCGTACTGGTGTCCGCCTGGGGGTGTTGCCACAATTCCTCCTCCGACTGCCGGTCCCGGTCCCAGTGGGGCCGCGCCACCGCACCCTATGGGGCGGTGGCGCGCAACGCACTGTCTGTCTACTAGTTAAGAAGACTTCCTTGCAGTTCGGCACGGAGGTCCGGGGTGAGGACTGTGCCCGCACGATCGACCAGAAGGGCCATTTCGTACCCAACCAGACCGATATCGGCGTCCGGGTGGGAAAGAACAGCCAGCGAAGATCCGTCGGAGATGGACATGATGAAGAGGAATCCGCGCTCCATCTCCACAACTGTCTGATTCACCGCGCCGCCCTCGAAGATCCGCGAGGCGCCCGCGGTCAGCGAAGTCAGGCCGGAAGCGACGGCCGCCAGCTGATCGGCACGGTCCCGCGGGAATCCTTCGGACATGGCCAGCAGGAGTCCGTCGGCGGAGACCACCACCGTGTGCGACACCCCGGGGGTGTTGTCCACGAAGTTGGTGATCAACCAGTTGAGATTCTGCGCCGCCTGGCTCATCGGGCTCACACTAACGCTCCTGGTTGTAGGTATTACTTGTGTCCGAACCAGCGTTGCGTCCCCGCTGAATGCCCCGTCGCAGGTTGCTCAACCTGCCCCGGACGTCCTCAGGGGCGCGGGAGACCTGAGGGCCACCCTGCTGGGTCTGCTCCGCCGTGCCCTCGACCAGATTGGCCTTGGGCACTCGCCGGGGAAGTCCGGACGGGGTGACCCCGCCCGCCTTCGGCTCCCGGAGCTTCTCGGCCCGCTCCCAGCGCTCGTCGTTCGTCGAGCGCCAGTCGTCGGAGCCGTTCCCGTCCTGCGGCGCGGGCGACGGCTGCTGCGGCAATACCTGCTGCTGCGGCTGCTGCTCTGCTGCGACGGACTGGTCGTTTCCGCGGCCCGTGGGCTGCCAGTGCTGCTGACCGCCCCGGCGAGGCAGACCGGCTTGCGTCATCTCGCCGCCGGCGTTCGGGGTGGGACCCGGACGGTCGAAGCCTACGCGCTCCTGCGGCTCGGCGGGAGCGCTCGGGACAGATTCCGCTTCGGGCTGCGCCATGGGCTCGTACGCACCCTGGTACGCGCCCTGATCTGCCCACTCTTCCTGGTGGGGCTGGGCGGTGAACTGGTCCTCGTAGCCCTGCTGGGCGCTCTCGGCAGTGGCATATGCCGCTTCCGCATAGCCGCCCTGCGAGGGGTAGTCGGACTGCTTGGCGTAGCCGCTGTCGCCGCCGTACGCGTCGTAGGAACCGTCGTACGCCGCCTGCGCGTACTGCTCCTGCTGCGGGTCCTGTGCGTATGCGTCCGCGGCGTAGGCGCCGTCCTGGAACGAGGTGTCCTGGAACGCGTCGCCCGGGAACTGCGGGCGCTCGCCGCCCGCCTGGGCCTCCAGCGCGGCCCGGCGCTCCTCACGCATCAGCGAGCGGCCCACCGGGTCCAGCTGTGCGGGGTCGACCTCCGGGTCCTCGTAACGCGAGTCGTCGAAGCCGAGCTCGGCCGCCGTACGCATCTGGGGCTGGTGCGGAAGCGGTTCGAAGGCCTGCTGCCGCGGGATGATCGAGGAGACCGTGAAGTCGTCCTGGGCGGCGACCGGTTCGAGCTCGCCACCGCCACCGTGGGTGATCGCGTCCGGCAGCATGACCAGCGAGGTGGTTCCGGCCTGCTCGCCCGAGGGGCGCAGCTGGACCCGGATGCCGTGCCGGTCGGCGAGCCGGCCGACCACGAAGAGACCCATCCGCTGGGACACCGCGGCGTCCACCGTCGGCGGGTTGGCCAGCTTGTGGTTGATGTCCGCGAAGTCCTCGGCGGTGAGGCCGATGCCCTTGTCGTGGATCTCGATCATCACGCGGCTGTCCGGCAGGCGGGTCGCGGTGACGCGGACCTTGGTCTGCGGCGAAGAGAACGTGGTGGCGTTCTCCAGCAGCTCGGCCAGCAGGTGCACGAGGTCGGTGACAGCCTGGCCGTGGATCTCGGTCTCCGGAACACCGGAGAGCTCGACGCGCTCGTACGACTCCACCTCGGAGGAGGCGGCCCGCAGGACGTCGACCAGCGGAACCGGCTGGTTCCAGCGGCGGCCCGGCTCCTCGCCGGCGAGAACGAGGAGGTTCTCACCGTTGCGGCGCATACGGGTGGCCAGGTGGTCCAGCCGGAAGAGGCTCTCCAGCTGGTCCGGGTCGGCCTCGTTGTTCTCCAGGTCGGTGATGAGGGTCAGCTGGCCCTCGATCAGCGACTGGTTGCGGCGCGACAGGTTGGTGAAGATCGCGTTGACGTTGCCTCGCAGCATGGCCTGCTCGGCCGCCAGCCGCACCGCCTCGCGGTGCACCTGGTCGAAGGCGCGGGCGACTTCGCCGATCTCGTCCCGGGTGGTGATCGGGATCGGCTGGACGCGGGTGTCGACCCGGCCCGGTTCGGTCCGCGACAGCTGGTCGACCAGCATCGGCAGCCGCTGCTCGGCGATCGCGAAGGCGGCGGTACGCAGCTGGCGCATCGCGCGGCTCATCTGGCGGGCCACGAGGCCGGCCAGGACGAAGGCGGCCAGCAGCGCGACCAGCACGATGGCGGCGTTGACGATGGCGTCGGTCTTGGCGCTGGACGAGATGTCCGCGGCCTCGGTCACCGCCTTGTCGACGAGCTCTTTCTCGACCGTGGTGTAGCCGTCGAACTTGGCGGTGGAGGCGGCCAGCCAGGTCGCGGGCGTGATGCCCTGCTCGGCCAGCTCGTCGGGCGACTTGCCCTGCCCGATCTGCTGGGCCATTCCGTCGAAGACCGAGCCGTCGATGCTGGGCGGCGCGACGAACGGCACACCTGCCGCGTCCGCCTGCGCCTTGGCGGCCTTCAGTTTCTTGGCGCCCTCGGCCGCCTTGGCGGTCATGACCTGCTTCAGGCGGACCGAGTCGGCCTCCGTACCACCGGAGACGTACTCGCCGAGGGCGATCTGCTCCAGGTAGTTGTACGAGCCGAAGGCCTTGACCTGGGCGCCGAACTTGGCGCGCTCCTGGCTCGGACGCACCAGCAGGTGCATACCGATGGAGCGCTGAAGCGATTCTGCGGCCTTGGCCAGCTCGATCGCGTAGACCGTACGGCCGTAGCTCGTGATGTTGCCGGTGCCGAGGCCCAGCTCGTTGCAGAACTCCATCAGGGAGTGCTGGACCCTGACGTAGCCCTCTTCCGTCTTCACCGGGTCCATGGCCTCGGCGTAGGCGGCCTTGCGCAGCTCCGGGAGCTTGGGCTCCTCCTGCTTGAACAGCTGGAGACGGCGCTGCAGGCCCTCCTTCTTCGGCATGCCCTGCACGGCCTCGTCGAACTTGGCGGCGGCCGCGTCCGTGGTGGCGTACACCTGGTCGACGGCGGCTGCGTCGCGATCGTTCGACAGCAGGGGCTGGGCGGAGAGGTCACGCTCGTTGAGCAGTGCCTGTCCGTACTCCGAGGCCGCGCGCACGATCAGCGCGGTCTTCTCGGCGTCCTGGGCCTCTCTCCAGGTGTCGATCGACCCCTTCACCTGGAAGCCGCCCATGACCAGGCCGACCAGTACAGGGATCAGAAGGATCGCGTTCAGCCGGGTGGGCACCCGCCAGTTACGCGGGGACAGCCGACTCGTGCTGCCGCCTGCCGGTGCCTCCTCGGACACTTCGGCGGGTGACGCCGCGATGCGCGGCGGGGGGGTGAAGTTACCCCGCTCATGCTGCGCCGCGGAGCCCTCGTTGCTACGCCTCACTCGACCAACAACCTCTCGGCGTCGGCACCTACGCTGTGCCGTTTTTCGTTCAGGGCCGTACTACTCGGGAGTTTCGTCGAATTGCAGCACGGGGACCGGCCGCGTTCCAAACAGTCGGAATGAGCCATTCCGAGTGCTCCACACCTCAGATAAAACGGGCATAAAGAGCGAGCCCCGTCAAAAGGCGGGACTCATGTGAGCGCAGCGACACCACGCGAATGCGTCGGGTGTTGAAGCCGGAGTAATTCTCTGTCGAAACGTTATGAACACGGGGGCGGATCGTGTCAAAGGACACAGTCCACCCCCGTGCGACTACAGCAACTTCCGTATCCCCATACCGACTTGCGGGGAGCCTTTGGCTACTTCAGGCGCGCCATCAGCGCGTGCTCCACGAGCGTGATCAGACCGCTCTTCGCATCGCCGCGGTGACGGGCGTCCGTCGTGATGATCGGGGTGTCGGGGCCGATCTGCAGGGCCTCGCGCACTTCCTCGGGGGTGTACGGCTGGTGTCCGTCGAAGCCGTTGAGGGCGATGACGAAGGGCAGTCCGCTGTTCTCGAAGTAGTCGACGGCCGGGAAGCAGTCGGCGAGACGGCGGGTGTCCACGAGGACGACGGCGCCGATCGCGCCGCGGACCAGGTCGTCCCACATGAACCAGAACCGGTCCTGACCGGGTGTACCGAACAGGTACAGGATCAGGTCCTGGTCCAGGGTGATACGGCCGAAGTCCATGGCCACCGTCGTGGTGGTCTTGCCGCCGGTGTGCGTCAGATCGTCGATGCCCGCCGACGCGGACGTCATCACGGCTTCCGTACGCAGCGGGTTGATCTCCGAAACGGCACCGACGAACGTGGTCTTACCCACGCCGAAACCACCCGCCACCACGATCTTCGCCGAGGTGGTGGCCCGGGCCGCACCGCCGCTAGAGCTTGCGAAGTCCACTGAGCACCCTTTCGAGCAGTGTCACATCCGGCGCGCCGCCGGCCTCTCCGTTGCCCGGCTGGTGGATGGCCACCATGCCGGCTTCCGCCAGATCCGCGACAAGAATCCGGGCCACACCGAGCGGCATCGACAGCAGCGCCGACACCTCGGCCACCGACTTGACCTCACGGCACAGGTGGCAGATCCGCTGGTGCTCCGGCAGCAGCGTCCCCAGGTGTGCCGGGTCGGCCGTGGTCGACACCAGCGCCTCTATGGCGAGCTGGTAGCGCGGCCGGGTCCGGCCGCCGGTCATGGCATACGGACGGACCAGCGGCTGGTCGCCTTCACCCTCGTACGACGCGTGGTGCAATGCGCCGTACGGATCGGGTGAGGCGGGTGGCGGGGTCATGAATCCTCCGGGCGTGACAGCTTGTGTCGGCTTGCCGTCTTAAGGGGCCGGTGGGGGGCTGAAGCGGCCGGACGGGCGAGGGTGGGAGTGCGGTACCTGGGGGGATCGCGTCGGTTACGTTCATGGCCGCCTCAGTGGAGCAGGCTGCCCTGGAGCTCGGCGCGGAGATCGGGGGTCAGGACTGTTCCCGCGCGGTCGACCAACAGGGCCATCTCGTACCCGACCAGACCGATGTCGGCGTCCGGGTGGGCGAGCACGGCCAGCGAGGAGCCGTCCGAGACGGACATCAGGAAGAGGAACCCGCGTTCCATCTCCACCACGGTCTGGCTGACGGCTCCGCCCTCGAAGATCCGGGAGGCGCCCGCGGTCAGCGAGGTCAGCCCGGAAGCGACGGCCGCCAACTGGTCGGCACGGTCCCGCGGGAATCCTTCGGACATGGCCAGCAGGAGTCCGTCGGCAGAGACCACCACCGTGTGCGACACCCCAGGGGTGTTGTCCACGAAGTTGGTGATCAGCCAGTTCAGATTCTGTGCGGCCTGACTCATCGGGCTCAACTAACGCTCCTGCTGGTGAGTGGGGCCGAGTGGGAAACTGCCGGTCGACGAGCCGTTGTTGGCCTGCCGACCCTGCTGGATACCCCGGCGGAGATTGGTCAGTCGCCCGCGCACATCATCGGGCGCACGCGAAACCTGAGGTCCCGACTGGTGGTTCTGCTGCTGGGCGGTGCCCGGCACCAGATTGGCACGCGGCACCCGGCGAGGCAGACCGGAAGTGGTGATTCCGCCTGCTGCGGGCTTCTTGGCCCGCTCCGCCTGCCGGACGAGTTCGTCGTTCGGCGAGGCACGCCAGGTACTGGTGGTGGCGCCCGTGTCACCCGCACCGCGACGCGGCATCGGGGCAGCGGGACGGTCGTGCGGGGTCTGCTGCGGGACGGACGGTGCCTGCGGCCCGGCGGGCGGCTGCTGACCGCCCTGCTGCGGGCCGTGGAACCAGTTCGTCTCCAGGGTGTCGTACAGCGGCGTACGACCGTCCCCCGGGCCCGCCGGAGGCAGCGCCTCGGGCTGCGGCTGCGGAGGCAGGACCGGACGGTACTGCGCCTCACCCGCGGGAGCGGTGGCCGGGCGCGGGGCACGGAAGTTCTCGCTGTTCCGGCCGTGCGGATGCGGAGCCGGCAGCCCCTGGTCCTGCGACGGCTGCGGACGGCCGAAGTCCGGACGGGCGAACTGTGCGGTGCCCGCCGGGTCCTGGTGCTGCGGGGCCGGCGCCGAGAAGTCCGGACGGGCGAACTCGGCGGTGGAGCCGGGGCCCTGCCGGTCGTGCAGCGGGGGGCGCTGCCCCATCCCCGGGTTCATCGGCCGCTGGAACTGGCCGGTGGACTCGGGCTCCTCGTGACCGCGCGGGGCGTCGAGCGGAGTGCGCCGCGGCACCGACGGATCCTCGGTGCCCCAGCTGGTGGCCTGCGGGCGCTGCGGCTGCGGGTTGCCACCGGGCAGCTCGGCACGGGGACCACCTACGGGCGGCAGCTGACGGCCGGGGTTGCCCGGACCGCCGGACTGCTGGAAGCCGCCCTGGTGGTCGGGGGTGCTGTGCCGGGCCTGCTGCTGCGGCGCCTGCCGTCCGGCCGGACCGCTCTGCTGGCCCGGCTGGTCGTACTGACCCGGCCGACTCTGACCGAACAGGTTGGGCTGACCCTGCTCCGCACGGCCGGAATCGCCCTGGCCGCCCGGTGCGCCGAGCCGGGCGCCGCCGCCGAAGGCGCCGGAGGGCCCGCCGCCCTGATGCGGCGGCTCCTGCCGCGCGAAGTCCTGCGGGCCGGTGCCGGAGAGCCCGGCACTCTGGAACCCGGCGTTCTGCTGGCGCTGCTGGCCCTGCTGAGGCTGCTGGCCCTGCTGAGGCTGCTGATTCGGCTGGCCCTGCGGCTGGCGGGGGCCGCCGTCACGCGCCGGCAGTGCCGCCCGCGGACCGGAGCCCGCACCGACCTGCCCGCGCTGCGCACCGGGAGCCGCATTGAGACCGGGCCGGTTGGCGCCGCCGGCCCCCGCGCCCGTGCCGGGGGCGCGCGGCGGGCAGATCGGACGTGGGCACCTCAGATCTACCCTCACCACA
>NZ_JBEXID010000109.1:0-16478 GCF_040608395.1 Streptomyces sp. NPDC005181 | reverse complement strand
GGCATTTTCAGCCCGTGCCGCTAGCCGCAACGCGCTGACCAGCATCGATCCCCGACCTGACCCACCGAAACCCCGCCGAACTGTGGAAGCCGGGTGAAGGCAGGTCCACACATGCGACTGACCCGTACGGCCGCTACTCTCGCGGCCACCGCTCTGACTCCGGCACTTCTGCTCGCCACTCCGGCTATCGCCGCCTCGTCGGCGCCCACGGCCGCCACCGTCACGGCGACACCGGCAACGGACGGCTCCACCACGCCGGTGGACGAGATGTCCGAGGAGGGCCTTCGCGTGGCGATTCTCCGCATCCTGGCGGACGAGGACAGTTGCAAGAGAGTCATCCGTGAGGCCAATGACGCCCTCAACGGCACCGTGGAGGACATGCGTGCCTTCCTGGAGTCCGGCTACCGCCTCGCCCGAGCCGAGGACGACCGCGTCGCCATTGCCGGCCTCCTCGCCGACGAGAACATCAGCAGCGCACTCCGTGCGGCGGCAGAGGACGCAGTCGACGGCACACCGGAGGAGATGCGGTACTTCCTGGAGCGCGGTCAGTACGAGATATTCGCCTAGGACGCGTATCGAGTCGCGATCAATTTGCGGGATTCGCCCTCGTGGCGGGGCCCGGACCGGTAGGTGTGCTTGCGTGACACGAGTGCAACTGACGGACGCGGAGTGGGAGTTCATCGGGCCGTACCTGCCGATCGGCGAGTACGGCCCGTACCCGGAGCGGCTGCGGCAGCAGTTCGAGGGGGTGATCTGGCGGTTCAAGACGGGCGGGCAGTGGCGGGAGATGCCGCAGGAGTTCGGTGCCTGGTCGACCGTCCACAACCGCTTCCGGCAATGGCGTGACGCCGGCGTCTTCGAGGCCCTGTTGGAGGGGCTGATCGCGGATGCCGCGAAGCGGGGCGAGGTGGACCTGTCCCTGGTCAGCGTCGACTCCACTACCGTGCGGGCTCACCACGACGCCGCCGGAACGCACTTGGACCAGGACGTCGTCGCCGCGCTGGAGAAGGCCGCCGCCGAGGAGGAGAAAGCCAGGTCAAAGGGGGCGGCCTCGAAGAACAAACCGGGCCGGACACAGAAACCGATCCCGGGCGGGAAGAGCGTCGACGTATCCGGCGTCGGCGCAAACTGCGGCTGAAGGCCGCTCTCCTCGGACGCTCCAGGGGCGGGCAGACCAGCAAGGTGCACCTCGCCGCCGACCGCAAGTGCCGCCCCCTGGCGTTCGTCCTGACCGCAGGCCAGGCCGCGGACAGTCCGCATTTCATCCCCGTGCTGGGCAAGATACGGGTCCGCGGCCCCGTCGGCCGCCCCCGCACCCGGCCAGACGCGGTCGCCGGGGACAAGGCCTACTCGTCCCGCGGTAATCGGGCCCACCTGCGAAAACACCACATCAAGGCAGTCATCCCGGAGAAGAAGGACCAGGCCGCCAACCGGACGAAGAAGGGCAGCAGGGGCGGCCGGCCCGTCAGTCACGACACCGACCTCTACAAAGAGCGGAACACCGTCGAATGCCTGATCAACAAGCTCAAGGCCTGGCGAGGCATCGCCACCCGCTACGACAAGACCCCTGACAGCTACCTCGCCGGCCTCCACCTACGCGCCTCGATGATCTGGATCAAAGACCTCACCCGGACCACCCAATGATCACGACTCAATACGTGCCCTAGCCGGCTGGGTCTGAGCGCGACAGCTGGCGAAACCCGCCAAATCGAGTGCTCACTCACAGCGGGGCGCTTGCGTACGGGAACTCCGGAAGGTCCGCGCGCCTCAGTTGCGTCCGGCAGGGGACCCGGCGGCGAGACAACGGCACTCACAACGACTGCGTCCGGCCGGTCGCGGTGGGGGCGGGGTCAACGGCTCGATGTGCCGGGAAGCTGTGTCGAGGGCCGCGCTGATGCCACGGTCGGCTTCCTCCCCGCTGGTCAGTGAGGCCTGCCGGCCTCGCGAGTGGTGTCCTGCGTCAGTGCCCGGCACTCACGCCGCCGTCGACGTGGAGGATCTCACCGGTGACGAACGGGGCGTGCTCCAGGTAGATCACCGCGTCGATGATGTCGCTCTGCTCGCCCATCCGGCCGACCGGTTGGAGGGCCGCGAGGGCGTCATGGGTCTCCTCCGGGTGCATAGAGGTCTTGATCGTGCCCGGTGAGACGGCGTTGACGCGAATGCCGCGCGTGGCGTACTCGATGGCGAGGGACTTGGTGGCGGACTGCAGGCCCCCCTTGGTCAGCGAGGCCAGCACGGAGGGGACTCGGGAGTCGGGGTTGTCGACCAGGCTGGTGGTGACGTTGACGATGTGGCCACCGCCCTGGGTGACCATGTGCTCGATGGCCAGCTGTGTGATGCGGAAGAATCCGGTGAGGTTCACCGCGGTCACGGCTGCGTAGTCGTCCAGGGTGTAGTCGGTGAACGGCTTGGCGACGAAGATGCCGGCGTTGTTGACCAGGGTGTCGACGCGGCCGAACTGCTCGACACCGGCGGCGATGACATGTTCGGCGGTTGCGGGATCGGCGATGTCGCCCTGGACGGTCAGGATGCCCGTGTCGTCGGACGGGGCGATGGTGCGTGAGGTGGCGACGACGGCGTAGCCGAGCTTGCGATAGGCGTCGACCAGGCCGGCACCGATGCCCTGCGAGGCACCGGTGATGACTGCGACCTTCTGGCCCTTGGTGCTCATGATGACCTTCTCCGAGAGCGGGATGGTCGGCCACGGTACTGCCCGACGCGATCACCCACGACCTATGAGTTCGGCCCGTCGGAGGAGACACTCTTTCGGCGGGCCCGCTGTGCATTTCACCCGTTTACGAGCCCGCAGCCCGGACGGTCACATACCGTAACACCCCGTGACGTATGCGGTGATGATCCGGCGCTGGCCTAGGGCAGAAGGCGCCGCTCCTTGGCCACGGCAACCGCCCCGGCCCGGGTATCCACCCCAGGTTTGTTGTAGATCCGTCCCAGATGCGTTTTCACGGTCGCCTCGCTGATGAACAGGGCCCGGGCGATGTCGCGATTCCCGAGGCCATGGGCGAGTTGCGCGAGGATGCCCTGCTCACGATCGGTGAGCGCAGGTCGCGGCTGGCGCAGGTTGGCCATCACCCGGCTGGCCACCGGCGGCGACAGCGTCGTCCGCCCCTGCGCCGCCGCGTGGATCGCGGCGAACAGTTCCTCGGGCCGCTCGGCCTTCAGCAGGTAGCCGGTCGCCCCGGCCTCGATGGCGCGGGTGATGTCCGCGTCGGTGTCGTACGTGGTCAGGACCAGAACGTGCCCGGCGCCGGGCACGGAGGTCAGCCGGCGGGTGGTCTCCACGCCGTCGATGCCCTCGCCGAGCTGCAGGTCCATCAGGACCACGTCGGGACTGTGCTTCGCGGCGAGGGCGAGCGCCTCCTCTCCGGTGCCGGCTTCGCCGACCACCTCGATGCCGGGGGCGCTGTCGAGGAGGGCGAGCAGTCCGGCGCGTACGACGACGTGGTCGTCGCAGACCAGGATGCGCACGGGGCGGTCGGCAGCCGGGGTGGTCATTGCGGGGTCTCCTGAGTGATCTGGGCGTCCTGGGGGGCCGGGACGGCGGCGGTCAGCACGGCTCCCTCACCGGGCGCCGACTCGATGGTGAGCGTGCCGCCGAGCTGGCGCACCCGGGCCCGCATCGCCGGAACGCCGTGGCCGCGCACGCCGGACGGGGAATCGGGGAGCTCGGCGGGGTCGAAGCCGTGTCCGTTGTCGGCGACGTCGAGGACGACCTGGTCGTCGAGCCGGGTAAGGGTGAGTGCGGCGGCGGTGGCGCCGGAGTGCTCCCGCACGTTGGCGAGGGCGCCCTGGGCGATGCGCAGCAATGCGGACTGCACGCGGTCGGGCAGCGGGGCGGTCGCTCCGTCGTCGTCCATGTGGAAGCGCACGGTGAGCCCGTCGTCGGACTCCCGCTCGGCGAGGGCGTGCAGCGCGGCGTCGAGACTGCCGCCGTGGGCGAGGTCGGCAGGGGCGAGGTCGTGTACGAAGCGACGGGACTCGGCGAGGTTGTGCTCGGCGATCGAGGCTGCGGTGCGGACGTGGTCGCGGGCCTTGGACGGGGCGCTGTCCCAGGTCCGCTCGGCGGCCTGGAGCAGCATCCGCTGGCTGGAGAGCCCCTGGGCGAGGGTGTCGTGGATCTCCATGGCGAGGCGCTGGCGTTCGGCGAGAGTGCCCTCGCGACGCTCGGTGGCGGCGAGTTCGCGGCGGGTGCGGATCAGGTCGTCGATGAGGGCACGCTGGCGGGCCGCCTGACGTTGGGCGTGGACGAAGACGGCAGTGGCGAGCGTGGCCACTGCCGCAGGGCCGATCACCAGGTCGAGGTCGAAGCGTGGGGCCAGCGCGAGCTGCGCAAAGATCACCAAGAGGGTGAGGAACGCGACGAGGACGTAAGCGGCGGCGGGCGGCAGGGTGCGCAGCGCGTCATAGAACAGGGGGACCGCCACCCACGCAGAAGGACGACGACGGCCCACGCGGTGACGACAGCGCCCAGCCAGGCCAGTCGGGGGACCGGCCGCCACGGGATGCGGTTGCGCGACAGGGGCGCCCGGTCGGCCGCGGCGGGGCCGATCGCGTAGAGGACAGCGAGCAGGACAGCCAGGGCGACCACCCACGGCACGCGGGGTTCCTCGGCATGCCGCTGGACGAATCGGGCCAGGCAGGTGCCCAGCAGCACGAAGAACGTGACGCGCATGACCAACGTCAGCCGCTGGTCGTCCGGACCACCTCCGGAGACAGTTCCGGCGCCGGCAGCCCTGCCGCCGACACGGCGGCCTGCGGAGCGGCCCGGTCGCCGGGAGCGGCCGGGCCGGGCGGCGGGGCCGGCGGTCGCGCCGACGGGTGCCGGAGTGCTTGGGTCTGCGCCGTCGGTGCTCGTGGTGCCCGGTGACGCCTGGTCGTCCTCGCAGGCGCTCACGTACGTGCCGTCGGTCCTGAGGGTGTCCGAGGCCGTGTCCGGGCGCGCGGAGCCGGGAAGGCCCGCGGCCGTGCCGCCCGGGTGGGAGGCACCAGGGGCTGTGCCGTCGGCGTCCGTGCCCGAGGGCGTGTCGCCGGGGAACGGGCCGGTGGGGTCGGGCCGCATGCGCGCCTCCTGGGTCCGGCTCGCTGTGCCGTCCTGGGTGTGACAGGGAGCCCAGCCCTGAGCTGGACAGACATTTCCATTATCGCCAAAGCGGGCGGCCCGGGGGTCAGCCGATCGGTTGACCCCCGTGTCAGCCGTCCCGCGCGCGGTATGCAGCCGGAACGCCGACAGGACGGGGCCCTTGGCGGACCCAGCATGGATGTCAGAGCGGGACGGCCCGGACCGACCGAGCCCCAACCGAGCTTTAAAATCCAGGAGTTGGCCCCATGAAGCCTGTCAAGAAGGTCTCGAAGCGCACCCGTGCCGTCACCGGCGGCGCACTGGCCGCCGCCATCGCTCTCGGCGGCTTCGGCGCCTACTCCGCCGGCGCCACCCCGGCCCCGGCGGCCCAGGCCGCGGTGCAGGCGGACGCCCAGAACAAGAACCTGACCCGGTCGGTCCACTTGACCATCGACGCCGCCACCGAGGCCGCGCAGGCCGCGCTCGACGCCGCCGAGAGGGAGAACCAGCGTATCTCCGTCGCGGTCGTCGACCGCAACGGCAACACCATCGTCACCCTGCGCGGCGACGGCGCCGGTCCGCAGTCCTACGAGTCGGCGGAGAAGAAGGCGTACACGGCCGTGTCCTGGAACGCGCCCACCTCCGAGCTGGCCAAGCGCCTGGAGCAGGCACCCAACCTGAAGGACATCCCCGGCACGCTGTTCCTCGGCGGCGGCGCCCCGGTCACCGCCAAGGGTGCCCCGATCGCGGGCATCGGCGTCGCGGGTGCGCCCTCCGGTGATCTGGACGAGAAGTTCGCCCGGGCCGGTGTCGCCGCACTGAACAAGTAACAGCGCTTGCGGCGCACACTGCGGACGGTTCACATGACTCGGTTCATGCCACCCACGATGTCGCGGAGGTCCAGGTGAGCACATTGAGCAGTACGCCCGCTCAGACCCCGGCAGTGCATGTATCCCCCCGTAGAGTGCGCCGCCGGCCCTTCAACCCCGCCCGGATCCGCGCAGGCGTCCGGGCGGCGATCGGCCTCGCCGTGCGTACGAGGACGGCCCTTACCTCATTGCGCAGCCTGACTCACCCGAGGAGCGCCCCCATGCCCCCTGCCGACCGAGCCCTTCTGGCCGCCGTACGGGACGATGACGCCGACGCCGTGGGCGCGGGCCTCGCTGACGGCGCCGACATCGAGGCCCGCGACGAGCACCGCCGCACCCTGCTCCTGATCGCAGCCGTCGGCGACCACGTGGCGGCTGCCGAGGCCCTCGTCGCCGCGGGCGCCGACCCCAACGCCCAGGACGACCGCGAGGACAGCCCTTGGCTGGTCACCGGCGTCACCGGCAGCGTCCGCATGATGCGCACCCTGCTCCCGGCAGAACCCGACCTGAAACTGCGCAACCGCTTCGGCGGCACCGCCCTGATTCCCGCCGCCGAACGCGGCCACGTCGACTACGTACGGGCCCTGCTCCGAGAGACCGACATCGACGTCGACCACGTCAACCGGCTCACCTGGACCGCGATGCTCGAGGCAGTCATCCTCGGCGACGGCGGCCGCGCGCACCAGGAGATCGTGGAGCTCCTCATCGCCGCCGGCGCCACACCGGATCTGCCGGACGGCGACGGCGTCACCGCGCTCGAACACGCTGAGCGCCGCGGCTTCACATAGATTGCCGGCCTGCTGAGGCCCGTCCCGTGAACCACCGCACGGACACCGGGGGTTTCGGTGATGCTGACGTAGCGGTGGTTGCCGCCGGCGGAATGCAGGGTGTGCCAGTACGGGCTGAGTTCGACATGCCAGTCCCACGTCTGCACACCGACGTGGGCGCTGCCCCCGTCGGCTGTCCGGAGTCGGCGGACGGTGGTCGAACATTCCCCCCGCGTCGTCCCGCCCACGGCATCCTTGCCAAGATCGGCGTGAACAGCGCCGGACTCGGCCTGCACTTCAACATCCTCGGACATCGGGACGACCGCGTCGGCGGCATACCCGTACACGTCCTCGCCGCGCTCGTCCTCGAAGAGGCCGACAACGCCGACCAGGCACGGCAGATCCTCCACGACAGCCCCATCACCTCGTCCGGATCCTTCATGCTCTTCGACACACAACGCGCCGTGCTGCTCGACATCAGCCCCGCAGGCATCTTCGAGGCACCCCAAGTGGCTGAAGGAACGTACCTGCGCACCAACCACTTCCTCACCGCGGTACCCGCCGAACACGAGAAGTCCTGGCTCTACCAGCCCGACTCCGGCGAACGCCACGCCTTCCTCCGTAACCGCCTCGCCCACAGCAACGCCGCCACCGACGATCAGTTGCTCCAACAGCTCGTGACCGGCCCGGGAGAGCCTCCCGTCACCTGCATCCCAGACATGGACAGTCCGATGGGTCGCCGCTGGGCAAGTCTCGCCACCGTCGTCCTCAACCCCGGCTCCCGCACCGCGCGTGTACTCGACGGAACCCCTGCCGAACACACCACCCGCCCCTGGCGCTCACTCCAAGCGTGATCCAACGCAGACCGCTCTCACCACGATCGGCACCGCTCATGCGCCGGCGATTGCTGGTTCTGCCGGCCGCGGCCCGAGAGCCGACCCGGCAGATGTTCCCGGTCGCAGCACCAGTGTTCCGCGCCTGAAATCCTGAGGACGACCCTCCGGCGAGGCGTACAACCCTGGACGAACTTGGGATGTCTTCTGGGTGAGTGCAATTCGGCATTGCCCTCACTGCACTACCCAACGGGGGAGGCTGCACATGATTCCACGCCCTTCTGCGATGGGCGCGGCAGCGTTGCCCGGCACTCCCGGGCCCCTGCACCGGTCCGTGCTTCGGCGTCTCGCCGGGGAACCGACCGCGCACCTCCGTCGACCACCCCCACGCACAATCCACCGCGGCTGAGCAGGACGCCGTAGGCAACCTAGGAGACCAAGGAGGTTCTTGTGCGTCACATCAGAAGCGCGGCCCTTACGGCCGCGGCACTCCTCACCCTCGGTGGCGGGGCCGTGTTTGCGGCCCCCGCCGCACAGGCCGCGGTGCCCTTTCCGTCCATCGGCTGGCAGCAGCGCAATTGCGACTACGACGGCAACGGTTTCGACGACGTGCTGATCGGCGCCCCGGGCGCCACGGTGAGCGGCGCCACGGGCGCCGGCTACGTCACCGTGCAGTACAGCTCGTCAAGCGGTCTCAGTACCACCAAGAAGAGCGTCCTCCACCAGGACACCTCGGGCGTCCCGGGCGGTGCCGAGGCCGGCGACGGCTTCGGGCAGGCCGTGGCCTCGGGCGACCTGGACAACGACGGCTACGACGACGCGATCGTCGGCATCCCTGGCGAGGACCTGGCCGGGCTGTCCGATGCGGGCGGCGCCGTCGTCTTCTGGGGCTCACCGACCGGGCTGCATGGGGCCGACAGCACCTGGCTGGAGGACCCCGAGCAGCTGCGGGCCGGCGCGAACTTCGGGCGGGCGATCGAAGCGGCCCGGTACTCCGCCCCGGACCCGGCGCACCCGGACGCCAATCTGCGCGACTCGATCGCCGTACTGGAGGACGACGCGCTGCTGTTCTTCACCGCCCCGCCGGGGGCGACGGCGCAGCAGCTGAAGGTGTCGGACCGCAGCATGCGGGCGCGGGACTTCGCACCGCTGGACACCGGCTTCGAGTTCCGCAACCTCAGCCACGGCAACTACAACGAGGACTCCTGGGCCGACCTGGCGATCTCCGGGGTCACCACCGGTGACCAGCCGGGCATCGGCTCGGTGCAGGTGCTGCACGGCGCGCCGGACATCGCCGACCTCGGTGACGGCGGCACGTTCGGGGGCGGGCCGGCCATCGTCTCCGGCGACTGGGACGGCACCGGCCAGGACGACCTCATCATCGGCGACACGGGCGTGGGCTCGCCGCTGGGCGGCGGCATCTCCGTCTATCTGGGCAGGGGTGACCTGTCCGGCCTCGAACCGGAGGAGGTGCAGACGTGGACCCAGGACTCTCCCGGCGTTCCCGGCGTCGCTGAGGCGGGCGACCAGTGGGGCGCCGAGCTGTCGGCCGGCGACACCGACGGCGACGGCCACCCGGACCTCGCGATCGGCGCTCCCGGTGAGGACATCGGCACCGTGGCCAACGCGGGCGCGGTGTGGGTGATGCGCGGCGCGCCGTTCGGCCTTACCGACGTCGGTGTGAAGAGCTTCGACCAGAAGCTCGCCGACATCCCCGGCGTGGCCGAGACCTCGGACCGCTGGGGCGGCCAGGTGCGGCTGATCGACGCCAATAAGGACGGCCTCTTCGGCCTGCTGGCGGCGGCACCGGGCGAGAACACCAACGACGGCTTCGTGTGGGTCATCCCCGCGTCGTCGTCGGGGCTGGTCGCCGAGGGAACGTGGACCTACGACGGGACACGCCTCGGGGCGCCGGTGGCCAACGCGCAGTTCGGGGCGGCGATCGACGAGTAGCGGAAGCCTCAAGGAGGGCTGGGAGTGCACCGGGAATCAAGAGAACTCACCAGTCCCGTATGACCCTTGGGTCACGCCCGTGGCCTTCTGGTTGCCGAACGTGGCGTTGTGCCTGTGACGAATCGGGCACAGCGCCACGAACCAATCTCCGGGAGCCCATGACCCGGCCAACGGTCTGACCGTCGACAAGCGGCCGACGCTCAGCCGGGACAGCTCCGGTGTCGCGGCGGGCGGCGCCCTCACCGCCGCCCGCCGCCCGCGCACACACCGCCCGTGCCGTTCAGGACATCGGTGCGGTTCGAGGCCCGTCGGGCGCCGTCAGGCCGCGGTCTGCGGTTCGTGGGCCTGTGCCAGAATTCGCCGTGCGCGGTCCAGTACCGGTCTGTCGACCATGTGCCCGTCGACCGTGGTGACCGAGTCGCCGGCTTCGAGGACGGCCCGTGCCCACTGCAGCTCCTGCGCCGAAGGCGCGAATCCTTCGACGACTGCCGGGAGTTGGGTCGGGTGGATGGAGAGCTTGCCGGTGAAGGCGAGGCGGCGGGCGTGAGTGATGTCGGCACGCAGTATGTGCGTGTCCCGTAGGGCGGTGGTGATGCCGTCGACCGGCGGGCAGACGCCCGCCGCGGCCGAGGCGGGCGACCAGCCTGGAGCGTGCGTAACTCAGCGCCGCGTGGTCGTCGTGGGCGACGCCGAGCCGGGCGGCCAGGTCGACGTTGCCGAATGCGGCGCGCGCGACGCTGGGCGTGGCGCACACCTCGAGGGCTCGCTCCACGCCGAGGGCTGTCTCGATGAGAGGGATGAGTCCGCATCGGCCCGCTGTGCGGGCGGCGAGGTCCGCGAGTACGGCGGGGTCTTCGGCCTTGGGCACCATGACGGGGCAGCCGTGCTCGGCCGCCGCGCCGAGGTCGGCTTCGGACCAGGGGGTTCCGGGTGGGTTGATCCGTACGATCGCCTGATTGCCGAGCGCGAGCCAGTCAGCAGCGTTGTCGCGGGCACGGTCCTTGCCGGTGACCGCGACAGCGTCTTCGAGATCGATGATGACCAGGTCGGGTCCGCAGGAGGCTGCCTTGCCGAAGCGGTCGGGCCGGTCTCCCGGCACGAACAGCAGGCTCCGGGCAGCGGTGATGCGGTCGTGGAGCACGGTCATGCGAACGTCACCTCAGCCATGGCGTGGCGCGCCTCCCGGTGGGTGGCGACATGCAGCTCGGCATGCCCGTCGGAGGGTGTGCCGCAGGCCGTCAGGCGCTCGCCGGCGAACACCGGCCGCCGGAGCCGGTACGACAGGGAGCTCACCTGCCGTGCCGGGGCGTGGCGGCGAACCAGTTCCAGCATGAGCAGGGCCAGCAGAGGGCCGTGGACGACGAGGCCGGGGTAGCCTTCTTCGCCCTGGCAGTACGGGGTGTCGTAGTGGATGCGGTGCGCGTTCGCGGTCAGGGCACTGAACCGGAAGAGCAGTGCCGGGTCCGGGCGCAGCGGAAGTTGCCACTGGGCGTCGGTGTCCGGGAAGGCGGACTCGTCGAGTCCGGTGGGGTGCTGCCGTGCACTGCGTCCGGACCGGTAGACGATGTCCTGTTCTTCGACGAGGCACGTGCGGCCGTGCTGCCGGAACTCGCGACGCTCGGTGACGAACAGCCAGGAAGGTGAGCGCGATGCATCCCGTGACGTACCAGAAGAGGACCACCTCGTGGCTGCTGTTCTTGAGCCCAGCGCGAGGGGCTCGGTCAGCGCACCGAAGGTGGCGGTGACCGGAGCGTGGGGAGTCCCACACCGAGGGCCCGCACCTTCGTGGGGAACATCTCGGCCTTGATGATGGCGGCCAGGGCCGAGTACCCGCTGACGAAGGTGAGCGCCGCGGTCATCAGGAGCAAGGCGATCCACGGATTTCTGGTGCGGCCGGTCGTCCCTGCCAGGAGGGGCCGGTGCGTGTGTCTGACTCATCCGTTACGACTCCGCTGGTCGGTCGGCTCGAGGTGCCCATCATCATGAGCGCTGATGGATGAGGTTGAACAATAGAAAGGTGTGATACCTGCATGCTCCGCCTGCATGGCATCCAGCCGAGTGGGGCTACGGCAGCTCGTCGAGCAACGCCCCGACCAGCGCGCTCGCTTCGCGTGTGTTGTGAGCACTGCGGGCAGGCGCGTGAGGTCGCTCGCCCTCGCTGGAGACGTCGGGTCCCTGTACCTGGGCGGAGGGCCATCTGCCCTGAGCCACTGCCGAGTTGATCTGGCGCACCAGCTGCCGGGCGACGCCCTCCACGGCGGGAGGGGTACGCCCGGACCTCGGAGTGCCCAGGACCACCGAGCGCCACACGTCGGGTTCGCACAGCGGTGCGGCGCTCAGAGTGCCGTTCGCGACATCGTCGGCGACGCCCAGGCCCGGCAGGACGGTCCAGCCGTGCCCGGCCAGGACGAGCTGCTTCTGCACGCGCATGGAGTTGGTCTGCACGGCGACGTTCATGACGGCTCCGGACCGCACCGCCGCGGCGTCGGTCAGCCTGCGCAGCGCATGCCCGGACGAGGGCATCACGAGCGGGTGGGCTGCCGCTTCCGCGAAGGGGACGGGACGGTCGGCCCGCAGTCCCTCCGAGGGCGGGGCCACCGCCCACAGGTGCTCTCGCACCAGCGGGCGCGCATTGAGCGACGGCGTGCTGTCCAGGTTGTAGAGCAGGGTCAGGTCCAGGTCCCCGTCGTCGAGCCATTGCTGCAGATGGCCTGAGTAGGCGGTGATCAGGCGCAGTTCGACGCCGGGGTGCTCGCGGGCGACGGCTGACACCAGCGGCTCCGCGAGCAAGTCGCTCGTGCTCTCCAACAGCCCGACGGCGACGATGCCCGCCACCACGCCGGGAGCCGGCTGAACCTCCGCGCGGGCCCGCTCCAGCTCGTTCAGGGCCCGCCGCGCCCGGTCCACCATGATCGCTCCGGCCTCCGTGGGGCGCATGCCCTGCCGGGTCCGCTCGAACAGGGTGACGCCGAGTTCCTGCTCCAGGGTGTGGATCTGCCGGGTGACCGCGGGCTGCACCAGGTGCAGAAGCTCCGCGGCGCGCGTGACGCTGCCCACCTCGGCAACCGTGACGAGCGCCGTGAGCTGCTTGACGTCCACGGGTCTTCCCTCCACCGCCATCCGAGGCAGACATGGTGTCATCACGAATTGCTATTTCACTCGCGCTGCCATGAGTGTTCATGATGGTAATCCCGGTACGGGACCCGCACCCTCCTGGAGGTCGCCTCATGACCGAGCTTCCCGAAGAACTGCCGCTCTCCGGCATCACCGTCGTCAGCGTCGAGCAGGCGGTGGCGGCCCCGTTCGCCACCCGTCAGCTGGCCGATCTCGGTGCACGCGTGATCAAGGTGGAACGGCCGGGAGGGGGCGACTTCGCACGCCGCTACGACACCACGGTGCACGGCGAGTCCAGCTACTTCGTATGGCTCAACCGGTCGAAGGAGTCCATCACGCTCGACCTGAAGTCCGATCGGGGGAGGAAGGTTCTGGAGCAACTGCTGGCCGGGGCTGATGTGTTCGTCCAGAACCTGGCCCCCGGCGCGGCCGCCAGGATGGGCCTGGGCGCCGAGGCCCTCGCCGAACGCTTCCCTTCACTGATCCCGTGCTCCATCTCCGGCTATGGATCCAGCGGCCCCTGGGCCGGCCGCAAGGCGTACGACCTTCTGGTTCAGTGCCAGACGGGCCTGGTCTCACTCACCGGAAACGAGCACGGCGCGGCTCGGGTGGGGGTGTCGGTCGCCGACATCGCCGCCGGCATGTACGCCTACTCCGGCATCCTCACCGCCCTGTTCACGCGCGCGACCACCGGCACCACCCGCGCCGTGGAGGTCTCGCTGTTCGAGGCGCTGGCCGAGTGGATGAATCAGCCCGCCTACTACACGCGCTACGGCGGCACCCAGCCCCCGCGCATCGGGACCCAGCACGCCACCATTGCCCCCTACGGCGCCTACACCGCCGCCGACGGGAAGGATGTGCTGTTCTCCGTCCAGAACGAACGTGAATGGGCCGCCCTGTGCGAGCAGTTCCTCGGTCTGCCCGGGCTCGTCGGAGATACGCGCTTCGCCACCGGCTCCGCCCGCGTAGCCCACCGTGAGCAACTCAACGCGATCGTGGCCGAGCGGTTCGGCCATCTGGACAGCGGCGAGGTCATGAAGCTGCTGGACGAGGCGGGCATCGCCAACGCCGGCGTCAACGACATCGAGGAGTTCCTGGCCCACCCCGTGCTCGGTGCCCGGGACCGCTGGCGCGACGTACGGATTCCCGGAGGAGCTGTAGTGCCTGCGCTGCTACCGCCCGCGGACCTGGCCGGCACCGCCCCACGCATGGACGCCGTGCCCGCCGCCGGGGAGCACACCGAGAGCATCCTGGCCGAGCTGGGATACAGCACGGCTGACATCGGCGGTCTGAAGGCCGACAGCGTCATCTGAACTTCCTTCGCAGGAACGTCAGCGGCAGCAACGTCCTTCGGTCTCTTCAGCCCTGTCAGCAAGGAGCGTCACAGAATGAGCGCCCTCGACATCCTCTCCGAGGACGAGCGGTTCATCGTCAGTACGGTGCACGACTTCGTGGACAAGGAGGTGAAGCCGGTGGTCCGGGAACTGGACCACGCGAACACCTACCCCGAGGCCCTGATCGAGCAGATGAAGCAGCTCGGCATGTTCGGCCTGGCCATCCCGGAGGAGTACGGCGGCACTCCGGTCTCCACCCCCTGTTACGTCCTCGTCACCGAGGAGCTCGCCCGCGGCTGGATGAGCCTGGCCGGCGCCATGGGCGGGCACACCGTGGTCTCCAAGCTGCTGCTGCACTTCGGCACCGAGGAACAAAAGCGCCGTTACCTCCCGAAGATGGCCACCGGTGAGATCCGGGCGACCATGGCCCTCACCGAACCGGGCGGCGGCTCGGCCCTCCAGGCCATGCGCACCGTGGCCCACAAGCACGCGGACGGATATCTGGTCAACGGGTCCAAGAGGTGGATCACCAACTCCCGGCGGTCCGGGCTGATCGCGCTGATGTGCAAGACCGACCCGGATGCCGCCCCCGCCCACAAGGGCATCTCGATCCTGCTCGTCGAACACGGGCCCGGCCTGACGGTCTCGCGTGACCTGCCCAAGCTCGGCTACAAGGGCGTGGAGAGCTGCGAGCTGTCGTTCGACGACTACCGGGCGCCGGCCGATGCCGTACTCGGTGGGGTCGAGGGCAAGGGCTTCGCGCAGATGATGAAGGGCCTGGAGACCGGAAGGCTCCAGGTAGCGGCTCGCGCGCTCGGGGTCGGTCGGGCGGCGTTCGAGGACGCCCTCGCCTACGCCCAGGAGCGCGAGTCCTTCGGCGAGCCGATCTGGAAGCACCAGTCGATCGGCAACTACCTCGCGGACATGGCCACGTCGCTGACCGCCGCCCGTCAGCTCACCCTCTACGCGGCCCGGCAGGCCGAGGCGGGGCGCCGCGTGGACATGGAGGCCGGCATGGCGAAGCTCTTCGCCTCCGAGACCGCGATGCAGATCGCCCTCAACGCCGTTCGCCTTCACGGCGGTTACGGCTACTCCACCGAATTCGACGTCGAGCGCTACTTCCGCGACGCCCCTCTGATGATCGTCGGCGAAGGTACCAACGAAATCCAGCGCAACGTCATTGCAAGCCAGCTCGTCAAGCGCGGAGGTCTCGACGCATGAAGAAAGGCGGCGGTGCTCAGCGCGGCGAATGCGCCGACCTGCCCGGGAGCGGCGTCGAGCGCGGACACAGCTATGAGCGGGACGGCGACGCAACCCGCTGCTCTCCGCGACCGTCCTCAGTGAGTTCGGCACCAGCACCGGGGGCGCATGGAACCCTCGGCCGGCGACTGCTGGGCGTGCCGGAGCGGGCGGTGTCGCATCGCGCTCACTTCCCCGGAGCGGCCAGTCCCGCCGTGTCCGCCACGTGCGAGGGTGACGACGGGCGCTTCCGCCACCGCGTCGCCGCGACACCGGTGAGCACGACAGTCGCTCCCACGATGACACGCAGCCCGAGCTCCTCGTTGAGGACGATCGCCCCCAGCCCCACCGATACGACCGGCAGGAGGTACCCGACGGTGGCCGCGCTGGTGGCTCCCTCGTCCGCGATGAGCCGGTAGCTGAGGTAGAAGGTGAATCCGGTGCTGCAGATCCCGAGGACGGCGACGGCGAGTACGGCCCGCAGATCGAGGTCCACGGGTGCCGTGCGACCGACCAGCACGGCCGGCGCGGCGAGTGCCGTGGCGGCAACGAGCTGGGCCGCCGAGAGAGCCAGAGGGGCCGTTCCCCGGCCGGCCAGGCGGCTCCCCATGTAGGCGAAGCCGACGGCATAGCTCGCTGACGCCCCGAGCAGGGCGAGCATGCCCCCGCTCAGGAGTCCTGTTGCCTGCCAGGGGGCGAAGATCACCAGCGTTCCGGCGAATCCGAGCAGCAGCCCGCCCAGGCGGACCGGACGGATTCCGCGCTCCGTGCCGATGAAGGTGCCGATCAGCACGGACCACAGCGGAGTCGTCGCATGCAGCACGCCGGCCAGCCCGGAGTCGACGGTCCGCTCGCCGATACCGAAGAGGAGGAACGGCAGAGCGTTGCAGAAGAAGGCGGCCACGACGAGGTGCCCCCACGTCCCGCGGTCACGTGGAAGACGCTGGTGCGCGCCGCGGGTCAGGACGAGAAGAACGGCCGCGCCGAGGGCGGAGCGGGCGAAGGCGATCTGAAACGGCGTCAGTCCGCTGTTGAGAGCCAGCTTGATCCACAGAAACGCCGCCCCCCACAGCAACGCCAGTCCGGCCACGCGCATCAGCGAGCCACGTCGGCTGTCGATCACTTTCGGCCTCCCCGCGTCGTCGGTCGGCTACGAATGCTGCCCGGGAGATCACAACAGGACAAGCGAAAAGTGGCTCTCCTGCCGTATGAGTGGGTCACTCTGTGGCGGGTTGGCGGCCGGGGAGGGTGGGACGTTCTCCGGCGAGGGTGAGCATGACGAGGGCGAT